>CAZXVY010000019.1:0-17853 GCA_964644115.1 uncultured Terriglobales bacterium | reverse complement strand
AAGTGCATGCCAACCGAGCGCGGGATGAAAAGGGCTGCACCTATCGCAATCTGTATGTGCCTCCCGGCCTGCTGCAGCAGGTTGGAGAACAAATGGGCAGCTCCAAGAGCCTCCCGTTCTTTGCCGAATCGGTGCTCTTCGATACAGGCGTGTTCCGGCATTACCTGCAGATGCATCGGGCACTGGAAACGCCCGCTTCGAACCTCGAACAGGAATCGCGGGTCCTGGAGCTGCTCACTCACTTGATCGGCAGGTTTGCTGCGGAGCGCCCCGCGCCGCGGCCCGCGCGCATGGAACGCCTGGCTGTAAGGACGGTTCGGCAATATTTGACCGACAATTATGCAGAAAATGTTTCCCTGAGATGCCTGGCGGAAGCCGTGGCCCTAAGCCCGTTTCACCTCAACCGTGTGTTCTCCATGGAGCTGGGGTTGCCGCCTCATGCCTTTCAGACCCAGGTGCGGGTGCTGAAGGCGAAGGACTTTTTACGCCAGGGATGGCCGGTCGCCCAGGTGGCTGGCGCCACCGGGTTTGCGGATCAAAGTCATCTCTCGCGTCACTTCAAGCGGCTGGTCGGAATCCCGCCAGGCGTATACCAAAGGTGCGGCGCAAGATTCGAGGCCGAAGCCAAGTGATTAGCGCTGAATTGGAGTGCTAATAAGCTTCCCTGCTGGACTTCTTCATAGATCGCTTTGCGGAATGCGCCCACTGGACCAGGCCCTACCCAATCCTTCCACTTCCCTGGCAGGCCCTCCTTTTGAACGTCTGCCAGACTCCTGCCTTCGCGCACGCGCGCCTTCACCCGGGTGATGGTTTCGTCGAGCAACACTCGAAACCGCTTCAGGTCGTCATACGTGGAGACACGCCCGTGGCCTGGAATGATCTTGGCGTCCTGCGGCACCAACGTAAGCAGCCGGTCGACAGCTGCCACCAAGCCGGACACGCGTCCTCCCGAATCACGGTCGGTCCAAGGTACGTGCGGCGCGAAGACGTCGCCCGTCATCACTACATTGGATCTGGAAAAGAAAACGGCTACGTCACCATCGGTATGCGCCTCGGGGAGATACACCAGGCGCACCTCCTCACCGTTGAAATGGATGGTCATCGAGTCCTCGAAGGTGATCACTGGCCATCCCGCCGGGGGCCTGGCGGGAACCGCGCGGTTGAACATGAAATTCTCCCTGCGCAGTCTCTCGCGGGCTGCCTGATGACTCACCAGAACTGCGTCCCTGGCGAAGCCCTCGTTGGCAAAGCCGTGGTGCCAATGCGTGTTGATCAGAAACCTGGGTTTGCCCCTGCCGAACTTGTCCAGCGCCTCACGCACGGCGGGCAGAGTCTCCATATAGCCGCCGTCCACCAGCAGCAGACCGTCTTCGCCCACCGAAACCCCGATCAAATCTACGGCGCCATCCAGCATGTGCACATTGCCCGCCACATGGCTGGCGGTGATTACGATCGGCTCCTCTACCTTTAATTCTTCTCCGCTCTTCACGCGGAGATAAATCTTGTCCAGATTTTCCAAATCCTCGAGGGGGTTCCCCTGCAGCGCCAGGAAATCGGCTTCGTAACCCTCGCGCAGGGCCCCGATCTTGCGTTTTGGGAAAATGAGCCGCGGAGTGGCTTCGGTCAGCATCTTGAGAATGGCGAGATTATCGAGTCCGCCTACTTGCGCAAGATAAAGTGCCTCCCTCCGGTCAGCCGGCTGGAAGCCGTCACTGCCCAGGATGATGTCTGCCCCTGCCTCGCGCAGCAGCCGCAGGTTGTGCCGGTTAATCTCGTTGAATCTTGCATAATCGGGGCCTCCGGGGTCGTGGGCGGCAGTGGTGATCACTGCGACCTTCTTCCTGGCAGCCAGCCGCGCATCCGCTGCACTGATTTTCCAATGGTCCAGCCGGTTGTCGGTGAAACCCGTACCCGGGCCAATCTGCCAGCCGGGCAGGTGTGCGATCATGTCTACCCCTGCCCGAACCGCCTCGCGGAAATCCGCCGCCGTTTCCACATGTGCCGATACCCTCAGCCCGCGCGCATGGGATTTTTCGACCAGCAATGGCAACAGCTTCGGGTCGAGGCCGGGCTTCCCCGACCCCTCCCCAGGAACCATCTTGTAATCGGAGTTGTTCTTTCGCTTGTTGAGCTCCTCGGAGAAACCAAGAATCACCTTGATGAAATCCGTGTTCCTGGCGGCGAGCTGGTTGAACTTGCGCTCCAGGTCCTCGCGGTTGTCGACAATAAACAACACGCGCGTGTCCAGCTCGGGTATGGTTTTGAGCGCTCCAAACCGGCCATCCTGGGCCAGCATCAGATAGAAATCGGGAATCATGCCCCAAGAGGGCGTCACCACGCCCTGGGTGTAGCTGACGTCAACGCTGGTCGGTCGGTTCACCTTGCCAAGAATCTCGGGACCGAGTTCCGTGATTGCATCCTGCACCAGCACATAGAACACGCCGCGCGCCAGGTACTGCTGGATCTGTTGGTCGAGCTGAGCCGCCGTGCTCAGGGAGTGGGTGTGTCCTTCGCCGTAGGGCGGCACGACATAGCGGTTACCCAGATCCACTACCCGGTCCACCTGCGCGGGCCTGTTAAAAGTGAGCGTTCCACGAATCGAATAAGCGGTCTTGGGAGCAAATGTGCGGCCGTCAAACCACTGTCCGTTCGTAAATTCCACGCTCTGCGCCGCCGCTGCTGGCACGGACACAGAGGTTCCCACTAGGATCGTTAACAATCGAAAGATTGTTGACGCCGCTTTCAATAGACTGACCCCATGCCTTCGCGGGTGTGCAGTTGCGGTGCCCTAGAAGTTCGTTTCCGAAAGCTGCCACCCTTCGTCTGGAGTGGACGCAAGCTACGGGCAAAGGTTAGCTAGGGAATCTGAATCCCCGCCACGGACCCCTGGAAAGGCAGGTATTGAGGCAGCGCGCCCAAGCCCCTCACCGATGCACGCGTGCGCCCTTGGCGCCCACCTTGACTTTCCAGATCTTGCCGGTCCGCGTCGAGGTGGCGTAGATAGCTTCGCGGTCAAACTTCCCTTCGCCGAAGACCAGGCTCGCCACCCCCGGCATGTCCTTCGCAATCAGGATGACTGCGCCGGACTTTGGATCGAATCGAAAAACCTTTCCGGCGCCGTTGTCCGCGATATAGATGCGGCCGAACTCGTCGGCCGCCAAACCGTCCACGCCTCCCTCTCCAGTGCGGGCAGCCACCACCGGCGGTCCGGCCGGCGCTCCAGCCGCGTTGAGCTTGAGCGCCCAGATGCGATCGTTCCCCACGATCGGCCGCAAGCTGCTGAAAATCTGCGCTACGTACAGCACCTTGTCGTCCAGGGAGAGGGCCATGCCGTTGGGGTAGGGTACGGCGCTCGACCAGATGGAAACTTGCTTGTCTTGCACGCGATAGATCTTGTCGGTTCCGTCATCGGAGACGAGGAAGGTTTTGTCGGGGAGCACAAGCACGAAGTTGGGATCCGCGATCCCGGTGGCAACGGCCGTCTTTTCTCCTTCGGGCGTGATGCGCCAGACGATGCCGTCGGCGTTGGGCCCGTCTTGGAAGACATTGGTGGGGCCGAAATCAGCCGCCAGAATGTCGCGCGGGCCGATCCCCGCCTGGCCAAGAGCGGCGTGAGCGTAAGCAATCTTGCGGACCGCGCCGTCGGGCTCGGCCAACCAGATGGCGTTATCCGCGCCGATGAACAGGCGCCCTTCCCCGTTGAAAGTGATGCCCTCGGCGCCCTTGAAACAGCGGATGAACACTTCCGCTGTAACTGGGAATTCGACCTGGGAGTTCCCGGGCCGCGACCCAGCTCCCAGGCTGGCGAGATCAGCCGACCTGTCAGGCAACAAGCCCAGGGCAAGGACGGCGCCGCAGGCAAGCAATCGTAAGGCTCTCATCGCCTCTCTCCTCAGCGGGCTTCTCTTCCAATCAATCTAGCTGCGAAGCGAAGATTGCGTCTTGAACGTTCTTGCGGTGTTTCGACCGGGCCGCGAAGGGAAGCGCTCCCTCAGGGTGGCGTGGCTTTTTGTCGCCGGGAAGCTAGTTGGTAGGAATCGCGGCCGCCAGCCCGCTTTCCACGTACTCGTAGATAGCGGGGTTGGTGCAGACTTCGTAGTAAGGGTGCTCGGTCCACTTCTTCAGCGAGTAATCGCGGGGCTCGATGTGGGCGATGCGGCCTTCCCTCACCAGCAGGCGGTGGAACATGCCTGAGCCCACCGGCACCATGCCGCTGTACAGCCGCACCACTTCGGTCTCCCACAGCATGGGCAGCTTGATTTCGTGCACCTGGAGCGAGATCTCGCGCTTCAGTTTGCGGAAGCAGGCTTCGCTCATCAGGACGCCGCCCACGTTGTAGCGGGTAAGGAAGTCCTCAGGGACGCCGCCGGTATCGGCTTCGTCCACCGTCTGGAAGACGTAGGCGTTGAACAGGCTCTCGCTGTGTCCCAGGAACTTGCGCGCGCCCTTGGCGCAAGAGGAGAGGCGGTCGCTCTCATTCAGCGCGGGCGAGATCATGATGCGAGTGCTGCCGTCCATGAGGTAGAGCGGGGCGGAGTCCTGGTAGGAAACGCCGACTCCCAGGTCGAGCGTGGGCAGCCCGGCTTCCCGCGAGCGATCGTTGTAGGCGCGCACGATCTCGATCATCTCCTTGGCGAGAACGCAGGTGCGGGCCACGCCGAAGCTGGGCTCGCCCTCGCGCTCGAACAGCGCCAGGATCACCGCGTCGCCCTCGATGAACACCTTGCTGGCCTGGTACTTGGGCAGAAGCTTGTTCACCGGATCGTAGTAGTTCAGGCTGAAGTACGACGCCGGATTCAGACCGCGCTCGAACAGCGTGCGGGTGAGCAGCGAGGAGTCGCGGATGTCGGCCTTGAGCACCACGTGGTGCACCACTTTGTCTTCCGCTGGCGTCACCTCCTCGGGCAGCAGGAACTCATAGAGCGTGTTGTTGATGGAGGAAAGTTCGCGCAGCTTTTCGTTTCCAATCACGTTGATGGCGTCCTGGGCGGAGTTCACCGCTTCCAGGCGCCGCAGGTCGCGGTGGTAGCGCATGAAGTCGCCCAGGAAGCGGCCGGCGATCTTGGCGCGGTCGGCGCCCTTGCAGTTGCCCACCCGCTTCACCGCCGAGCCCAGGTTGTCGGTGGAAACCTTGCCGTGCTCTTCCAGCAGCGCTTCCACCCGCTTGCGTTCGGTGCGGGACACCAGCGCATTCTTCAACTGCTGCGCGTTGATGGGAGGAGAGTACTGCGAGAGCAGCGGGACGGCCTCGTAGGAGGCCACCACGTGGTCCATCACCTGCTCGCCCTCCAGCATTTCCACCCAGGCGCTGAGCAGCGCCTTCTGCGACCTGCCGCGGGGCGTGGACTCATCCGGGATGCCGCCGGCCACCAGCTCCTGGGCGTTGTCCGGGGCGCTGAAGTACACGTCCAGCCCGCGCTCCTCCTCTTCCCCGTTGCTGCCCAGGTTCAGCGACTTGAGGAAGCTGCAGCCGATCTCCAGCATTTTCTGGAAGCGGTCGGGATCGCGCTCAAAGTTGCCCAGCATCACGTAATGCTCGGCGTTCAGATAATCATCGCGCCCATCTTCGGTGAACAGCAGCCGGTTGAGAAACAGTTCGTAGGCGCCGCCGCCGGACTCGCCGAACAGCGATCGCCGCATGCGGCTCAGGACCTCCTTCTCGATTTCGCGCAGGGTCTCAAACAGCTCCTGGCCCACGCGCCGCAGCACCGAGCGCTTGTTCACCTGGAAGGCGGCAAAACGCTCGCGCATCTCCACTCCCTTGCCCGCGGTGGCCATGCGCGGGCCTTCGTAGCCCTTCAGGCGGGTGCGGCAGCGCTCCAGGGCCTGAGCGAACTGGGCATTCATTTCCGCGCGCAGAAACTTGATCACCGCCAGCCGCCCCAGCAGGTCAACCGACAGGTTGCTTTCGCTCTTGGCGCGGTTCAGGCTTCCCATGTGCAGGTCGGCCAGCGCGCGCTTGAACTCGCCGGGATCGCCGGGCCGGGCGCGCATCTTGCCGGAATCGGAAGGCCTGCCTGCGATGGAAGGCGGACGCACCCCCACTTCCTCTTCCACCAGGTCCTTCACGTTGCCGTACTGGGCGATCAGCCGGGCCAGATGCCCGCGCGCCGTCTCGCTGAAACGCGGGCTCAGGAACACGTCGTGGCGCACGTTGTCCACGCCCGTCATCAGGTTCTCCAGGCGCAGCGCCGGGGCGTACGTGGAGAGGCTGAGGTCCTTGGCGTGATCGGCGAGATTGCCGCGTTGCAGGAAGGAAAAGGGGGCCATGGGCTAAGGTCGAAAGGCCGACTTTACCACAGCACTGGCGGCAAAGGACTGCGGTTCCATCCCCAGCGGGCCGCCGCTTCCACACTCTAGGGCATGGCCCGCCGGCTGGCTTTGCGCGCGGCCTCGAACTCGTCGCCCGCCTGCCATTCGATGCCTTGGGGTGAAGTGGCGGCCTTCCAGCCCAGCACGAATCCGAAGCGCGCCAGCTTGAGGTTGGAAGCGAAGTCCATGTCCGGGCGGTACTCATCCCCAGGCTGGTGGTAGCGCTTCGTACGGTACTCCTGGGACTGCTGCGCGCCCCACTCCAGCGTGCGTTCCTTGAACTTCTGGCCCGCGTTCACGGAAAAGGCGGGCACGCCCACGCGCGCCATGCTGAAGTGGTCGGAGCGATAAAAGTATCCCGCTCCGGGATTGGCACTGGGAGTGATCTCCATCCCGAAGTCCCGGGCCGTGGACTCGACCACAGGATAGAACGACGTGCGCTCCGAACCTGAGACTTCGAGTTGCTCCGGTTCTCCGCGGGGAGCGATGCCGTCGAAGTTCAGGTTGAGGACGATGCGTCCCGCCGGAACCGGAGGATGCCGGCCCAGGTACTCGGACCCCAGCAGACCCTGCTCCTCGGCCGTGACCGTGGCGAACAGGATGGAGCGGCGCGGTCGCTGGGCCGCCGTGGCGTAGGCGCGCGCCAGTTCGAGCACCATGCCGCTGCCGGTGGCGTTGTCTTCGGCGCCGTTAAAGATGTTGTCGCCGGCCGCGACAGCGCGCGTTCCCAGGTGGTCGTGGTGCGCGGAGTAGATCACCGCCTCGTCTTTCAGTCTGGGATCCGAACCGGACAGTTTGCCCACCACGTTGCTCGACTCGAAGGGACGCACTTTGCTTTCCACGTGCGCCTTCAGCTTGAGCGCCAGCGGCACCGGACGGAAGTCTTGCGATTTGGCGCGCTCCATCAGCCGGTCGAGGTCCTGGCCGGCGGCGGCCAGCGCCTTGCGCGCCACTTCCAGTTGAATCCAGGAAGCCGCCTGGAGTTGCGGCCCGGTGGCCTTCAGAAACGACCGCTCGCCCGACCAGCCGTTGCGCACCACCTCCCAGCCGTAGCTGGCCATCTCCGTCTTGTGGATCAGGACCGCTCCCACCGCGCCCTGGCGGGCAGCTTCTTCGAACTTGTAGGTCCAGCGGCCGTAGTAGGTGAGGGCCGCGCCCTTGAAGTATTTCGCATCGTCGGAGGGCGGCTCGTTCACCAGCATGAGCAGGACCTTGCCGCGCACGTCCGCGCCCCGGTAGTCGTCCCGGCTGAATTCGGGAGCGGTGATGCCGTAGCCCACGAACACCATGTCCGCGTCCACGTGCGCGGTTGCATTCTGGGTTTGGTCCATGACCACGTAATCGTCCAGGAAGGTGAGCTTCATCTCCGCGGCGCCGTCGGGAGCGAGCGCGTACGTGGTCTTCTCCGGCGCCGTCGTGATTCCCACCAGCGGCACCTTCTGCAGATACGTGCCGTTGTCCCCCGCGGGTTCCAGCCCGTAGAGCGCGAACTGGGTGGCAATGTATTCGGCAGCGAGGTCCCCGCCCCTCTGGCCGGTGCCGCGTCCTTCCAGCAGATCGTGCGACAGGTAGCGCACGTGGGCCCGGATGCGCTCGGCCTCCATGGACTTCAGGGCTGCGCTGGCCGCGGGCGGCAGGCGCCCGCTCTCGGACTTGCTCCCTGTGCCCTGCGAGGCGCCGATCAGCGCTCCGGCCAGGACCAGGGCTGCGACAACGGCGAACGTGGTGCTGCGCATCATGGCGATCTCCGGTATGGAAGTTAAAGATGGAAGGCGAACTTTATTCTAAGCCGAAAGACCGTGCGGAAGCGGGCGGCTCGCCCGCGCGGGCAGGGCCAGCCTGCATGCGGGCGACTCGCCCGCTTCCACACAACTGCGTTGCTTTCCGCGTGACCCGCGACCGCGGGTCAGTT
This sequence comes from uncultured Terriglobales bacterium, assembly GCA_964644115.1. Lineage (GTDB taxonomy): Bacteria > Acidobacteriota > Terriglobia > Terriglobales > Acidobacteriaceae > CAZXVY01. Next base: position 9,629 of record CAZXVY010000019.1, on the reverse strand, counting down.
TTTCGACCCTCAAGCCGACATGTATTCCACGACTTCTTCCTTATGCTGGAAGATCTTCGCCCGGTTGACTCCGGCGGCGGCGGCCAGGCGGGCACTCAGCTCGTCAATGTCCACCCGCAGCCAGCCGACGCTGGTGACCTCGATTTTCCCCGCGGGTGAAATGAAGAAGAGGGTGGGCACGTTGGTGAGCCCGTACTGGTTGGAAACGGGATAGGAATGCGTGTCGTCGAGGCCGAGCGGAAAGGTAATGCCGAACTTCTGCGCGAAGGCCGCCGTGTCCCCGCGCTCGTTCTGCGAGATTCCGAACACCGTGACTTTTTCCCGCGGGTACGCCTGGAAGATCCGCTCCAGGAAAGGGAAGGCGTACTGGCAGGTGGGGCAGGAGACCTTGAAGAAGGCTGCCAGCACCGGCCCGCGCTGCCGCGCCGTCTCCAGGGAAAACGGCTCTCCGCTAACGCTGGACAGCGCAATCTCGGGCGCCATCTTTCCCGGTTCAAGGGCGGGCATGGGGTTCCTCCAGCAGGCCGTACATTCTATTGGATGATGGCCAGGCGCCGCAGAATTTTCCGCGCCAGCCCGGTGAGCGGAAGGCGCGCCAGTCGCCGGCGCGCAACCCAGCGCCCGCCGGACGCAGGGCGCGAGCTTGGCTGGCGGACCACTTCCACCGCGTAGTCGGTGTCCATGATTGAGTGTCGCAGCGCGAGGTGTGATGCGGTAGATTTTCGAGCCTGCGGCCGGGGTTCAAACCTCCGAGATCCTTCGCTGCGCTCAGGATTTCGCCCGTGGGCTCCCGCTTCGGCTGCGCCTCGCTCACGCCCACAAAGCGGCTCAACCTCCGGCAGCTCCCACATTCCCGGCATGAGGCTCGTGTTCGCAGGACGGCGCTCCAGAAAAACGGCATCGCGGGTGGATGCCAGGCTGTAGGCAACACTTCGGCGCCTCCGCTGGACGCGGACCGCCCGTCCGCCGCGGCCGCGCGTCCGGCACCAGGCCGCCAGCGGGCACTCGCAGCACTTGGGAGCGCGCGGCAGGCACACCGTCGCGCCCAGTTCCATCATCGCCTGATTGAAATCTCCCGCACGCTTCCGGCTGACCAGTTCTTCGGCAGCGCCCCAGATGGCTGACGTAGCCATGCGCGGATGGCCCAGCAGCCGGCGCAGCACGCGCTCCACGTTGCCGTCCACCACCGCCACCGGCTCGCCGAACGCGATGCTGGCGATGGCGGCCGCGGTGTAGCGGCCCACGCCGGGCAGCTCGCGCCAGCGCTCGGCGGTTCGGGGAACGCGCCCTGCGTGCCTACGCACCAGCAGGCGTGCGGCCGCGTGCAGCGAGCGTGCGCGGCGGTAGTAGCCCAAGCCGCTCCACGCCGCCAGCACCGAATCCGGACGCGCCGCCGCCAGCCGCCGCAGGCTGGGGAAGCGCCGCAAGAATCGCCGGTAGTGCCCGAGCACCGCCGCCACCCGCGTCTGCTGCAGCATGATCTCCGCCACCCAGATGCGATACGGATGCCGCGTCCGGCGCCAGGGCAGGTCGCGCCGATGGCGCCCGTACCATGCCAGCAGCCGGGCCCGGAGCTTGCGTTTCTCTCGCTCGCTCATGCGCAGGAAATCATAGCGGATGTGCGATGTTCGATGTTTGATGTGTGATGTGTGAATCTGCAAGGGGTCTCACACATCAAACATCGAACATCACACATCACACTTCACACATCGCACATCGCACTTCGCACATCGCCTGTATACTCGCTTCCGTGGCTGGCCGGCGCGAGCGCTCCCTTGCAGAAACTCTGGAGACAACCACTGGCTTGGGGCCCGAGCCGCAGGCTGCCGTCGCCGCCGGTGGTGGCTGGCTGCTCTTTGGGTCCACCATCTTTCTCAGCGCATTTCTGCTGTTTCAGGTCCAGCTCTTGATGGGCAAATTCCTCCTCCCCTGGTTCGGAGGCGCGCCCGCCGTCTGGACCACCTGCCTGCTGGCTTACCAGTTGCTGCTGCTCGCCGGCTATGCCTACGCCCACCTGCTGGCGGTGCGCATCGGCGCCCTGCAGCAGAAGCTCCACGGGGTGCTGCTGGCCGCTTCCCTGCTGCTGTTGCTCTACCAGGGCGCGCACTGGCCCTCGCCCATTACCCCGGGAGTCGAGTGGAGACCGGAGGCCGACCAGCCGGTGCGCAACATCCTGTGGATTCTGACGGTAAGCATCGGGCTGCCCTTCTTTCTGCTTTCCACCACCGGACCGCTGGTGCAGCACTGGTTCAGCCGGGCGCGGCCGGGAGAATCGCCCTACCGCCTCTACGCCGTGTCCAACCTGGGCTCCCTGCTCGGGCTGCTGAGCTATCCGTTGTTGGTGGAGCCCTGGCTTCCGCTGCGCTGGCAGGGACGGTTGTGGACCTTGGCGTACGTGCTGTTTTCCCTGTGCAGCGTGGCCTGCGCCTGGACCGCGGAACGCTTTGCGGCCAAGCCGGACGCGGGCGCAGCCCGACTCCAGGACCCGGCGCCGGGCGAATCGGCCGCCCAGCCCGGGGCGGGCGAACACTTCCTGTGGTTCAGCCTGGCAGCCTGCGGCTCGCTCCTGCTCATGGGTACCACCAGCCTCATCACCCAGGACGTAGCTTCGGTGCCGCTCCTCTGGGTGCTGCCTCTGGTGTTGTATCTGCTCAGCTTCATCCTCAGCTTCGAAAGCAGCCGCTGGTATCGGCGCGGGATCGCGCATCCGCTCTTCGCCGTGGCCGCGGTGACGGCTACCGCTGCGCTGTTTCGCGTTGGTGGAACGGAACCGGCCTTACTCATTTACGTCTTTTCCGCTGCCCTGTTCTTCTCCTGCCTGGTTTGCCACGGAGAACTGGGCCGCCGCAGGCCGCCCGCCCGGCACCTCACCTCCTTTTTTCTGATGGTGGCCGCCGGAGGCGCGGGCGGCGGAGCCTTTGCCGCGCTGGTCGCCCCGGTGATCTTCCCCGCCTACTGGGAGTTCCACCTGGCGCTCTGGATGGCGGCGCTGCTGCTCACCGTGGTGCTGTTCCTCGACCGCAGTTCGTGGCTCTACCAGCACGCTCGCTGGCTGCCCTGGGCGCTGGTGGTGGGGGTGCTCACCCTGCCCGAGATCCTGGTGCGCGCCGGCCTGGCGGTGCTGGATCCTCCGGCCATCTACTGGTACCGCGGATTGGTGGCCGCACTGGCGCTGCTCACGGTCCGGCTGGCCGTGCGCTTTCCCCGCCCCCGGGCCGTGCGCTTTTCCTGGCTGCAGATTTGTGTGGTGTCGGTGCTCCTGCTGCTGGGCTACGCGCTGTGGCGGAACGCCGGGCTGCGCCCCAACCGCCTGGTGGCGCGTTCCCGCAATTTCTACGGCGAGCTGACGGTGTGGGAGAGCCACGCCGGCAATCCCATGCGCCACAACTACCGCCTCATGCACGGTACCACCACCCACGGCATACAGCTCCGCGATCCCGCCTACCAGCAGAGGGCCACCTCCTATTACGACGTGCGCAGCGGAGTGGGCACCGCGCTCATCTATCACCCCAACCGCCTCACCCAGCCCCATCCCGGCAGCGCCGGGTTCGTGGGCCTGGGCGTGGGCACGCTGGCGGTCTACGGCCTCCCCGGCGACTACTTCCGCTTCTACGAAATCAACCCCGCCGTGATCGCTTACGCCTCGGGTCCAGGCGCTCTCTTTACCTATCTGCGCGATACCAAGGCGAAGACGGAGATCATCTCCGGGGACGCCCGCCTGTCCATGGAGCGCGAGGCCGAGCGCGGCCAACTGCAGCAGTTTGATCTGCTGGCTGTGGACGCCTTCAGCAGCGACGCCATCCCCGTACACTTGCTTACGGTGGAGGCCTTTGAGCTGTACCTCAAACACCTGCAGCCCAACGGCGTGCTGGCCGTGCACGTCTCCAACAAGGTCCTGGACCTGGAGCCGGTGGTGGCCCGGCTGGCCGACCACTTTGAGCTGGATGCCGTCCACATCAACGCCAAGGACCGGGGACCGGTGGTGCACGAGAGCGATTGGGTCCTGCTCTCCCGCAGTCGCTCCATCTTTCGCGCCCGCGAGATCGCCTCTCTCAGCCGCCCGGTGCGGCGCGACCGCAACATCGGCCTGTGGACCGATGAGTACAGCAACATCCTGTCAGTGATTCGCTAGGCAGATGCAGGAGGTAGGAGGTAGGAGGGAGGAGGGAGGAGGGAGGACGTTGGAAGTCGGAAACAAGAAGCAGAAAAGAGCCGTCTTTCCTCCATCCTACCTCCTACCTCCTCCCTCCTGACCTTCCTGCCTCCTTACTGAGGAGCTTCAGACGCCGGCTCTGTGGCGGCAGGCTTCTTCTTCTTTTTCTTCTTTCCTTCGGCGGCTTCGGCGGCAGCCTCTTCTTGTTCGGCTTCCGCCCGGCGGCGCTTGAATTCTGCCAGACTTCCTTGTGCGTTCTCCAGCGCCTGCCGGTAGGTCTCGCGGCGGAACTCGCTGGTCTCGCCTTCCAATTGGCCTTCCAGCTTCTTGATGTTTTTCTCCGCCGACTGTTCGTCCGCCTTCGCGGTTTCCGCTTTCTCCTTGGCTGCCGCGACGTCGGGACCGGGTTCGCCGGCCTTGACCTCTCCCTCTCCGGCTGTCGAGGGCGCGGCTGCGCCGTCAGCCGCCGGTGCGCCTGCCGATGTACTTCCTGACGCGGGAGCCGGGCTGGCGCCGGAGGTGGAGCTTCCGCCGAAGTCGGCGCCCGCCTTGGGCAGGTTCTCGTCGGAGTACACGTGCGCGGACTTCTTGTCGTCCTTTTTCTTCTTGCGGGCCAGCTCGGCGAGCGATGGCCCCTCCGACTCGGTTTGCGCCCAGGCCATTCCCCCAGCCATTCCCCCAACCGTTCCCCCAGCCGTTCCAACGATCAGCAGGCCGGCCAGCACCGTCAGTGTGCTTGCCCGGAACAGGATTCGCAGCGATGTCATTCTCTCCTCCTAGTAATGAATCTCGCGGTAGGCCAGGACCCGCGGCGGTTGCGGAGCCACGTTGTTCTGCAAGGCGCACAGATCGAACTGGATGTTGGCGCTGCCGCCCAGCACGGTGGTGTCCAGCGACTGCTGCCCAGCCAGCACCGCACCCGAGATGTTGGTGGGATCGGAGCCTCCGCCGGTGAAACTGATCACGCCTCTCACCAGGATCAGCCCGAAGAATTGCAAGCCGCCGTTGATCTCCAGGTCGCCGTCCACCACCAGGATGCCCGACCCGGTACTGCCCGCGGTTAATTTAAGGTCGCCGGGCACGTAGGTGAGTTGGTTCGTCGCGCCTATTGGATTGCCGGAATCCACCGGTGGGAAGGGGCTGGGTATGGTCCCGAAGGTCTGACCGGCCTGGGTTGCGCAGTTTACCGGCGAGCCCGCGCAGGGGTAGTTGTAGGGCGGGTTGCGCACGTCCACGGCCGTGGGGTTGCTGGCAAAGGTGTCGATCATGCCGGGGATGTCGTAGAACCAGGGCTGGCTCTGGGCGATGGGCGGATCCGGCCCCGCGATGATGACTTCGGAACTGATGGGGTTGTCCACGGTTTCGCTGGAATAGATGGCCCACTTGTCGTCATCGCAGATCTTGCCCGGGCGGCTGACGCAGGTGGTGACCTTCTTGCCCGACACCGTCTTGGTGGTGCATTCGCAGGAGCAGTAATCAAAGCCGTTCACCGTGAGCTGGCCGCTGAGCGAGACGTGGTCCTGCGAGTCCACCGCGGCGTTGGTCACCATGGGCGGGTCGTTGGCCACTTCCAGCTGCGCCATGCGGCGCGCGCCCGTCGGAGTGACGGCCAGCGCCGTCAGCACGAACACGTCGCGCATATAGGTGAACTGCGGGGGCGGCGGCTCGGCCGAGCAGGTTAGGTAGGTCGCCGGCCGCACCACCTCGCGCAGGCCATTCCAGCAGATTTCGCTGTCGTGGGTGAGGGCGTTGCCGCCGCCGTCCACATAGAAGGGATTGGAACTCTGGTTGGCCTTCTTGGTGATGCGCACCCACTTGTAGTCAATGGCGCCGGCAGTGGTGCTGAAAGGCACATCGCTGTTGAGGTAGGGCGCGTACACTCCCGGCACGGTGGACGCACCGGCGCACTTGATCCCGTTGCCCGGGTTGAAAATGTTCAGAGCGGGAAATCCGGCATGGCAAAGCTCGGTGTCGGGGAACGCGGAGCCGAAGTTGCTGGGGTCCACCACGTCGTTATTGTCGGGGTTGATCACGTACAGCACCGAACTGGGCGTGCCCGGCATGGTGGGCGGCCCCACTACCAGGTGCGGCGGGGTGTTGCCGCGGGTCATGCGCTCGCGCACTTCCGCCAGGCCCGCCTGGGCGGCGAAATAGGCCCGCTGCTGGTCGCGGTAGTTCCGGTTGATGCTGGTTTCCATCTCCGCCGAAAACAGCAAGGTAAAGGCAATGCCGGTGAGCAGCATCAGCGCGAACAGCGACATCAGCAGCGCCACCCCGCGCTCTCCCTGAAAGTTTCTTTTCCTCATAAGCTCCATTTCTCCTAATTATTCTGCAACCGCGCGGAAGCCGCCAGCGACACCGCCGGACGCTGTAAGGTCTGCGGATCGGGGGTTCTCGCCAGTACGTTCAAGGTGACGCGGATGGTGCGAATGCTGCGCAGCGCCGTGGGGTTGCCCAGCAGGTCCACGGGCAGCGGCACCGTTCTGCCGTTGCGATCAAAAGCCTGGAACACCTGCGAACCCCTGTAATCGCCGTACAGAGTGTCGTTGGGAATCATGCCGCCGCCCGTGTTAGGGCTGCTGCCGGCGATGCTCAGCGACCCATTGGGGCCGCCGCCGCCTGCACCCGCGCTGTTGACCACGTTCTCCACCATGGTGAAGTAGTTCACCGGCTGCAGCAGAGGAGAAGTGGCGTCCAGCTTCACTACTTCGCTGCGCCGGATAAGGCACGGACAAGCGCCGCCGTTGGCCACCAGGGTGTAGCGCACGCTGTCCACCTGGCCGTCGCCGTTCACGTCGGCTTCGAAACGCAGATCGGTAGCGCTCACCGAAACCAGGCCGGTGGCCACGCGGCGGTCGTTCTCCGGCGGCGACAGGGTGATCACACCCGGCTGGTACATGCGCAGACCCGGATACCCGGCCGAGTGCAGGTCGCGCACAAAGCGGTCCATGAAGCTGCGCGCCTCCTGAAACAGGTCGAGCTTGCTTTCTTCGGTGCGGTAGCGCTTCTGCACCCGGTCAACTTCGTTGAACACCACCCCCAGCACCAGGGTGAGGATGGCCACCGCCACCAGCAGTTCGATGAGGGAGAAGCCTCGCGCGCCTTCCTGCCGCATGTGCTTGTTGCTGTTCATGGAGTCCTCCCTAGAATCCGGCGATGGTCCGCAGGGTGACCGGCGGCGCGAAGTAGCCGATATTTTCGACTGGGTTGCCGCCTGCGGCCGTGGTCCGCGACAGCCGCGCGGAAACCGTCACCAGCTTGGAAAAGGCGCTGATGTTCCTTACGTTCCAGCGCACTTCGTAGGTGGCCTGCCGGCCCCCTGAACCGCAGGTGACGAAGCGCATCTTGTAGTCGGTCGGTACGGCGGTATAGTTCTGGGTATAGTCAATGTTGCCGTTGGCATCCAGGGCGGCCCCCAGTCCGGGGGCGGCCCCGCCCACCGTGGCAATCGTCCAGACCTGCGTGCCCCCGGCCGCGGCCGGCCTGCAGTCCCGCACCGTGAAGGGAGTTCCGAAGACAATCGACTGCGAGGCCACGGTCTCAATCACCATTTGCGAAAGCGCCGTGGCCGTGGTGTCCATCTTGTTGCGGTTGTTGCTGGCGATGGCGGTGGTGACCATGATCATGATGCCCATCATTCCCACCACCAGCACCACCATGGAGATCATCAGCTCGATGAGCGAGAAGCCGGCCTGCCCCCGATCTTTGCGTGCCCGATTCATGTTGCCTCCTACTGCCATGTCGTTCCGCTCCACGTCCAGGACCTGACCTTGCCCGCCGGCGACACCGTGATCGCCGCGTACCCGGAGGGCGTCCCCCATCCCTGCTCATAGTCGGTTAAGAAATACACGAATCCGATGGGCTGTCCTCCCGATGTGGTGCTGCACTCGGTCCAGGTCACCACCCCGAACTGGCAAGGAATGCCGCGCGAATTGAACGCCGGCGGCATCCAGGTGTTCTGCGGCGTGTAGTCCAGGTTCATGGATGCCGTAGAAGGGCCCCAGCCCCAGAACATGTTCGTGGGCATCCTCACCTCGATGGTTTCGTTGGCATCCTTCATCCAGTTCGCGTTCGCGTCCACGAAGAAGCTGTTGGTCCATGCTGAGCCTGTCCAGGTCCAACTGGACCAGATGCGCATGGTGTCGTTCCCGCGCAGCGCTTCCACGCGCAAGCGCTGCACCAACGACGCCTGGTCGTGCGCCGCCGAACGCAGCCGGTAGGCGCTCCGCGCCCGCATGATGTTGGGTACCGCGATTGCCGTTATCACCAGGATGATGGTTACCACGATCAGCAGCTCAATCAGCGAGAAGCCGCTCTGCCTTCTCCTGTCCCCCGCCTGAAACCCCATGGCAATACTCCCTTTCTGCCGCGCCCTTCCGGGCGCATCGCACTGCCCCACATTCCGCTTAACTCTGGGCAGGGTTCTGGCGCGATACTACCATTAGAGCAACTCGGTCTCCAATCGCCGAATTCAAAGCTATGCCGTTGACTCGTAAGGAACTGTCCGCCCTCTATCGTCCTCTCATCGCCAACCTCGAGGCTCTTTGATGTAACCGTTGGTTACATTTTAGGAACCACGCTACCACCTGAACCCTCCCCGCCCGCTTTAATTCCAGCAGACTCTGCCAGGCTGTGGCTCTGGGCGATGGCCGTCCAGGTGGTTCCCACCTGCTGCCAAACCGTCATCACCCGCCAGGGCCCGGAGGGCATGGGGCGGCCGTCGAGCGTTGCCTCCACCGCGATGGAATAGGTCACCACCATGTCGTTGCCGTTGGGGCGCACTTCCACTTCTCCCAGCGCGAAATCCTTCACCGCCAGGCGGCGCAGGAAAGCCATCTCGGCTGCACGGTCGCGGAGGCCGTCCGGCGACTGGACCACGAAGGTCGGCGCCAGGTGTTTTTCCACCTCCGCCCAGTTCGCGGCTTTGATTTCCTGCCACATCAGCCGTTCGAACTGTTCGGCCCCGGTGGCGTTCGACCAGGTGGTGGCCTTGGGCTTGTCCCACATGGTGCAGGCAGACAGAGCCACGCTGAGGGCCAGCACGGGAAGCAGGCGGAGGGCCGGATCCATGCGCGCGATTCTACTCCAACCGAAAAAGAAAAAGGCTGCCCCTTGCCGGGCAGCCTCAGAGGATTAACGGGAAGCTCTCTAGTCGCCGAATACCTCTTCTTTGGCGGGCTCAGGAGCGGGCGCAGGAGCCTGGGGCTGGTGGGCCGCCAAGACGCTCACCGGAACAAATCCCCCCTCCGCCGGCTTTTCCTTGAGCACCACCTCGCGGTAGAGTTTCTCCATCTTGGCGTTTTCCGCGTCCTGCTTCACCTTGGCGGCGCGGGCGCGTAGCTTCTCCTCGCGGGCGGTCTTGGCAATTCCCTTCTCGTCCAGATCGGTCTGCCGGGCAGCCGCCACGTGCTCGGCATTGAGCTGCAGCAGGCTCTGCGGGGTGGTTTCCAGGTTCACGTTCTTGCCCCCGGCAAAG
>CAZXVY010000018.1:0-18161 GCA_964644115.1 uncultured Terriglobales bacterium | reverse complement strand
CGTTCGACGTGCGCTCGGTGAAGAAGACCTGCATCCACATCGTCCATCCCGACGGACGGCTGATCCCGTTCGATACTTACAACCTTTTCTATCGCGACCATCTGGAGCGGACGCGGCTGGCGCCGCTGCGCGCGGAGAGCGAACTCGTGGCGCTGGCAAGAACCTGAACCACAAAGGACACGAAGGAGCACGAAGGTTTGGTCTCGCAGTGCTCAATGCGCCAGAGCCGTGTTGGGGAAATAGTGGTTGAGGACTTCACGGAAGCCGGCTCCCTGCGCCGCCATGCCCGCGGCGCCGCGCTGGCAGAGGCCGAGGCCGTGTCCCAGGCCGCGGCCGCGCAATACAACCGCATCACCTTCCAGCTCGGCGGTGAAGTTATTGCCCGGGACGGCGCTCCAGCCCAGGCGGCGTCCCACTGCGAGGCGTGAGCGTTCGCGCGCGTCCGCATCAAGCAGCAGCAGCGCATCTTCATCGTCGAGGCGGCGCTCCCACGTCTCGGCGTGCAACCGGCAGTAGGCACATTCCACCGCGAAGTACGGGTAGGGCTCGTCCTTGAGGCCGAGTTGGGCGAGCGTGCGGGTGCGTCCGCCACAACTGGCGGAGTAGTAGGCGGGCACAACTTTGCCGGCGTGCGCCAGCACCAGGCCGCGGGTCGCGGTGGCGGCCTGGGCTGCAGGATGGCCGGGCGCGGGAGCTTCGCGCAGGTACTGGCAGTGGGTGGTGTCGCAAAAGTGGAAGCCGGAGTGGCGTCCACGCGCGGCCACGAAGTAAGAACGCGCGGCCACGGCCTGGGCCTTCAGCGCTTCCAGCGGCGCGCCCGGCGGGCTCTCGGCGGCCACCACCGAGGCCACCGCGGTTTCCAGATCCATGATGACCACCGGCCGCAGCGCCTGATCGGTCGCCGTGACCTCCAAGCGCCCGCGGTAGCGGCGCTCGATTCGTCCGGGAATTGCGAGCGTGAACTCGCCGCTGCGGCTGGAAGCGCGCACGGCAGAGGTTTGCAGGGTCTGCCCGCGGGCGCGAAGTTCGATGAGGTCGCCGGCGGCGCGCAGGCGGGCGTGTTCGCTGCCTTCGAGGACGAAGGTTTCATCCCCCGCCAGAACGGTCAAGGCAGCGCCGGGAGCGGGTCGGAGTTCGAGTTCGGCGGGATGAAAGAGAGTAAAGACGCCGATGCGCACAGTGTCGTGGTTGGGGCTGGTGGCAGCGGGAGTGAGTGGGAGGATGAGAGCGAGGGCGAGCAGGGCAAAGACTCCGTGGCGAGACCGGAGAAAAACCAAGATCCCTCGACTTCGCCCTTCCTTTCTCCGCATCCGCCTGAGGCGGACGCGGAGCGGGCGGGCTTCGCTCGGGATGACAAGGCCCACGGGCATGGTGGCGGCGGGCATGGAGGCTAGTGCCGGCCTCCGGGTTCTTCCGTCAGCGCGCGCAGCATTTTACCGGCGGCAGCCGCGGCGTGGGAGCCGGGAGCTTCATGCAAGCTCACCAGCAAGGCCAACTGCGGTGAATCGGCGGGGGCCAGGACAACCGCGTAACCATCTCCGGGCGCGCCGCCGTGGACGCAGGCTGCGGTGCCGGTCTTGACCAGTGCATCAGCGTGGAGCGCGCGACCCACGGCCTCGCCCGTGCCGCTCTGGGACGCGAGCCGCATGCCTTGCACAACTTGGCGCGCTCCGGGCTGCTCATGACGCTGCGCGATTTCGAGATAGGCGCGCAGCAACTGGCGCGGCGTTGCGCGCCACGCGTCTCCCATTCCGTACAAGGCGGACGGAGGGGCGCGCGGGTCCAGCGGGCTGAGGCCGAAGCGCGCCAGGGTCGCAGAGACGTCTTGCGCGCGCAGGTCGGCGGCCAGCTCGCGGAAGTAGGCATTGCAGGAGTGGGCGATGGCTTGCGTGATGCCGATGCGGCCGTGTCCGCGCGGACGCCAGCAGCCGCCGGCCGCGCCCCTGCACTCATACTGCGGATACTCATAGGAGTGCGTCTCGCCGTAGGCGATGGCGGTGAAGGGCTTGAGCAGCGAGCCCAGGGGCACGGGCCGGTCGAGCTCCGGCCAGTTCGAGGCGAGAATGGATCCGCTGTGGGCGTCCATGAGAATGTAGGACGCGCCGGAGGCAGAGGATCGCCGCTCCAGCAGGCGGGCCGCGGATTCCCGGGAGATGGCGCGGGCGGAACTTCCGCCGTGCGCGGGTGATGTTTGCGGTGGCAGCAGCATGACTCCAGCGACCAGCGTGATGGCCAGGGCTTGCTTCATGGCACAAACCGGTAGATCACCGTCTGCCGGATCTTGTCGCCGTCCTGGCGGGTGATCATGGAAACATCCTCAACGGCGGCCAGCGAGCGGCTCAAGCTGGCCAGATTTTCGGAGAAGAACATGGGCTCGCGGCCTGCGGGCGATTCCGAGCGCGCGAGCGAGGGGTAATCCATCCAGCGCATCATCTGGTAGAAGTTGTCGCGCTCACGCGCGTGGCGGAAGCCGGCCGCGTAGACGGCGCCGGGCGCGGCCTTCTCCGAAGATGTGGAAAGGCGATCCAGGGTGGCGGTGAGCATTTCCGGCGAGTCGGAGACGACCAGCACCGGCCCGCGCGCGGCCAAGGCCACTTGCGCCAGGCCGTCGAGCTGCTGGTAAGCGTGCGCGCCCTGCTTGCGCTCCATCCAGGCGACGCCCAGGCGCGATGCGGTCCACAAACCTTCGACGGCCTCACCCAGCGCGGCGCGGGCGGCGGCTTCGTCCCAGTTGGCGGAGGACAGGAGCACAACGGCGCTGTGGTTGCCCACAAATCCCTGGCCGGCGGAAGCGGTACTGGATTGCAAGTGCAGCATGGCGCGCAACTCGGCGCCTTCCAGCAAGCGGGTGAGGGCCGCGGGCGCGAAGCCCTCGGCCAGGACCAGCGGAGCTTCGTCAATGTGGGTTTCGAGATCGCCGTGGCCGCCGGCGCCGCCTTCGCCGAGCGACACCTGCGGCGCTTCCTTCGAGGCCACGCTCGCGCTGGCTTGCGGGGAGAGCAGCTTCTGGCGCAGCAACTCGATGGCGTCTTTGGCCGGAGGCGACGCCCAGGCGCGGTAGAGGCCGGCGCCGTCAGGAACCAGGCGAAGCGTGTCCGCCAGCGCGCTGGGAGTCAAGGCGGCGGAGGCGTCCGCAGCGTCGTTGGCGATGGAGGGAGCAGCGGCGGCCAGCAGCACGCGCTCTTCCCGGAACTCGCCGGCGGAGCGATAGAGATCGGCGATGCCGGCGCGGTAGGATGCGATTTCCGTCACGTTGCCCTGCACCCAGTAAGAGCGGAAGTGCGGCTTGCGCGCCAGATTGTGAAGGTCCATGACCAAACGCAGGTCGCCGGGTTCGCCCGCGGCCGCCACCGCCTGCGTGTACCAGGGCTCGTGACGGACATCCGGACCTCCCTGTCCGGCGAGCAAGGCCAGCGCCGACGCCAGCAGATCTTCGCGCGTGGCCACCAGCAGAAAATCATTGGCGGAAGCGAAAGCAATGACGCGCTTCTTGTCGTCGGAGGCCCGGACAAAGTAATCGAAGCCGGCGTTGCTGCGCGGCTCAAACTGCGCGCGCGAATTCCACAGCGCGGTCTCGGCGGCGCGGGCCGCAGGCAAGCGCGTGACGTAGAGAAACTCCAGCTTGCCCACGTCGTAGAGCGCCAGCGCCGAGGCGCCGCCCGCGGACGACTCCACCAGCGTCATGTCGGCCGGAAAGCCGCCGACCGCGCCGAATTCGTTGAGCACTTCCTCCAGCCGCAGAAACAGCCGGGAGCGGGAAAAGACTTTGTAGTTGTCGCCGGCCAGCCAAGTTTCCTTCTCCTTCGAGCGGTTCCACGCCGTGAGCAGCTCGGAGAAGTCCTTGGCCTCGAGAACGAGCAGCGCGCCGCCGGGAACGATTTCGGCGGGCGGCCGGGGCGCGGGCGCGGCCGCCTGGTAGAACGCGGTGGCGGCCAGTGCGCCACCCAGCAGCAGGGCAGCGGCGCGCAAGGGCCGGTTGGCGATGCGGGAGATCATGGGCGTCCTCCTGCACCGGCGGCGGAGGCGAGCCGCGGGCGCACCAGATTGTCGTGTTCCAGGTTGGAAGAGATCTTGGGGCGGCGCGCGGCTTCCTGAACGCGGCGCTGCAATTCGGATTTCAGTGCACGGGAGCGCTGCTCGATCTGGCGGCGCGCTGCTGCGTCCGGCTCCAGGAAGCGGGCGGTGCGCAGCACGCGGATGGCGCCAGGCAAGCGGTTCAGCTTCTCCAGTGCCAGGGCGAGCCGAGCGGCCAATTGCGCGCGCTGACCGGGCTCCAGGCCGCTGTCGGAAAGAAAGCGCTCGGCTTCGTAGCGCTCGTCGGAATATTCGTAACCCTCTTCCTCGAACGGATCCGGCTCGTCCACTTTCTCTTCGGATTCCCGGGCGTCGGAATCGCGGTCGTAAGACCCGCCGTCGAAATCGTACCCGCTGCCGGCCACCAGCGGCTCGATGGCGGCCAGGGCGAGCGTGGGGCGGCCGGCGTCGAGGGCGGCGGCAAAGAGAGATTGCCGCGCGGAGAGGCTCTCGGGTTGGATGGCGAGCGCGCTCGCGAGTAACTGAATGCGCTGCTCGGAAGGCGCAGCGCGCGCGGCGGCAACGCGGGCGTGGAACCAGAGCGGCTGGTCGGCGGAGGTGGGGGCGGCGGGGGCGGCCGGGGCGGCGGCGATGGCGTCCAGCTCGGCCGTGCCTGAAGCGAGAGCGCCGCTGCCGGATGCGGCCGCGGCAACGGCCGCTTCCGCGCGAATGGAATACGACGACTCAGGCGCGGCCGCGATGGTCTTCAACAGCGCGCTTGCGTCCGCAGATTTCGCTCCCGATGCCGCCAGCGCCTGCGCGAGACGGAGGCGCGCTTCGACGTCCCAGGGGAAAGCGCGCGCGCGGGCCTGGCGGAACTCCACCGCTTCCGCGTGGCGGCCCATCTTCTCCAGCAGCGCGGCGGCAGGGGAAAGGTTTTCGAAGGGCGCGCCGGAAATGAGATTCATGCGGCGCAGCAGCGCCAGGGCTCCAGCCACGTCGTTTTGCTCGAGGCGAACTTCCGCCAGGCCGAGGAAATTCGCGGCCGAGAAGTCATAGCGCTCCAGCTCGCGGTTGTAGATGTACTCGAGCAGCCGCCGGGCTGCGGAGGCGTCGCCTACAGTTCGCAGGCCGCGGGCGGCGCGCAGCGCCACCTCGGCGCCGGGGGCGGTGGCCGGCTGCGAGCGGTAGCGGGCCAGGAGCGCATCCAGCGCGCCGGACTGCGCTGCCAGTCGGATCTCGAGCGCAGCGATCTCCTGCGCGTGGGCCTGGCGCACGGACTCGGGCCATGCGTCCAGAATCTCGCGCGCGGCCTGGGTCTGGCGGTTGCGCAGCAGGTGCGCCATATGGCGGAACTGCGCGGTGCGCAGATCGCCGGCGGCCTGGTCGCGGGCGGCGCCGCGCGCCCGTTCGAACTGTTGCTGGCGCAACTCGACGATGCGGCGATGGACCGGGCCGAGTTGCGCGTCGGGCAGCCAGCGTGAACTCACCATTTCGCCGAGGAACGAGGATTCGTCGGGCGCGGCGCGGGCCAGGTCCAGCAGCCACGGGATGCCGTCGCCCGGTCCGGCTGCCGACATCAGGCCGCGCAGCAGCGGCTCGAAGCGGTAAGTACCGTTGCGGCGAACGTAGGAACGCAGGAGCTTGTCGGCCTCGGGGCGAAGCACAGCGAGCAGCTTGCGCTCTCCGATGGTCGCGAGCGTGGTGCGCGTGTCGCTCCAGAAGCTTTCGGAGAAGCGGCCGCTGTCCAGAACGCGCTGGTAGGCCTGGAGCGCTGAGCGGAAGCGCGCGGTGGATTCCTCCAGCTTTCCCTGCTGGGACAGCATGACGGCAATGCGGTGGTGGGCGGCGCCGTTACCGGCGTCGAGTTCGAGCGCGTGCTCGTAGTCGGCGATGGCGCGGTCGAACTGGCGCACGTCCTGATAGTAATCAGCGAGCGTGAAGTAGGCTTCGGCACGACCGGGCGTGGCTTCGAGCATGGCGGGCAGGTAATCTTCCGGGTCGCCGCGTTTCGCCACGGCGCGGAACTCGCCGTAGCGCGAGCCGTAGTAGAACCACAGGTCGCCGGCCAGGCTCTCTTCGCGACTCACCGGTTTGCCGATGCGCTCGCCGATGGGGCGCATGTCCAGCGCCGCGAGAAAAGCGTCTTCCACCTGGGGCATGGTTTGGGCAAAGTGGAGGCCGACCAGGCCGGTGTGGGCGCGGGTCCAGACGGGCGCAAGCCCGCGGCCGCGGTTGGCGACGGCCTGGAGCGCGAGCGCGGCGTCGCCGTGCTCGACCACGTAGTTGGCGGCGGCGTCTCGGAAGCCGTCGGGCCAGCCGGGGCCGGCGAGCGCGGCCAGATGCTGCGGGTTGCGTTGCAGCAGCAGCTCGAAGTAGCGCTCCCGCGGGCCGCTGCCGTACCAGCGCTCATAGCGCGCGGAGAGCACGCGGAACTCGGCGTCGCTGTTGCCGGCGGAGCGATAAGCCTGCGCCGCCTGGTCGAGAATGCCAGGCCTGTAGTTGACGTCGGGATGGACCTTTTCATAGGCCTCGAGCTGGGCGCCCAGCTCGCTGAATTGCAAGCGCGCGCGCTGGAGCTGGATGAAGCGGCCGTAGTGCTCGCTCACCTGCGTACTGCCGGGGGCGGCCATCATCAACTGATAGCGCCAGCGGACCTCGAGCTCGGCCAGGCCGGCGCGCATGGCCACGGGCAGAAGCTCGCGCGTAATCGCAGGACCGCCGGCGGCGGACCGGCGCTCCAGGTAAGCGATGAATCCGGTTTTTTCCTCGGGGGTGAAGTCGCGCGCGACGGTGGCGCCGATCTCGCTCCAGCAAGTCTGAAGATTGTGGCGGGCGGATTCCGCCTGTTCGGTGGAGGGCAGGGCCGAATACAGCCGCTCCACAGCGGCCTCGTGCCGGCGCAGGCGCGCCATGATGCGAGCGTAGAGGACGGCGCCGGAGACATCGTCAAGCAGCAGCCGGCCGCCCGCCGCCTCCACTCCGCGTTCCGCATAGGTGGCGGCCTGCGGGAGCATTTGCCACGCTTCCAGGCGGCGCCCCATCTCGAAAAAGTTCTCGGGACGTTCGGGGCGGCCCTCGATCAAGGCGAGGCGCAGGGCAGCGACGGCGGCGTCCGGCTCACCCTTGCGGGCGCGGACTTCGGCAACCTTCTCCATCCACTGCGGGTTCTTGTAGGTGAGTTCGTAGAGGCGCTCGTAAGTGGCCAGCGCTTCGTCGAAGCGCAGCAAGCGGTCCTCGAGCGCGGCGCGCGCCGCCAGCAGATCCGTGCGGTCCGGGCGGATGCGCAGGGAGCGCGAGTAGGCGGCGATGGCCGCGGAGAAATCCTCGAAGTGCGTCTGCAAGCGCGCCACCACCAGGGGCCAGCGGAAGTCGCGGGGAGAATCGGCCTCGGTCTTCAGGTAATAGTTGAGCAGGCGATCGCGCAGGCCCTGCGCCAGGGCGTAGCGGGCAGCCTCGCCGGCCAGTCCTTCGTCCTCGGGATAGCGGTTGAGGATTTCGATGTACTGGTCCACTGCGCCGGCGTGGTCCTTCAGGCGCGTGAGCGCGGGAATCAGGCCGCGGCGCAGGCCTGCGATGCGAGCGTTACGGTCCGCCACGGGAAGCGGCGCGCTCTTCATGGTGTTGATCGTGGCCAGGTAGAAGTCGCGCAGGCCGCGGTCGTCACCCGCCGAGGCCCAGGTGTCTGCCATGGCGGCGAGATATTCCGAATTGAACGGCTCATCCTGGAGCAGCGGCTCAAGCAATTTTCTGGCCTGCTCGAACTGTTTTGAAGCGGTGGATTTGCGCGCGGCCTCGAAGGTGAATTGGCGGCGCAACGCAGGATGCGAAGCCGCGGCCGCCTGGGTCAGGACTTCAATGGCGCGGGCGTGCGATTCGTGGCGCCAGTGGAAGTCCACGGTAGCGCGGACCACGCCCAGCACGCGGGCGTTTTCGGCATAGACGGTCTCGATTTCCCGGCGCGCAGCGTCCAGGTCGTTGCGGCCTTCATGGAAGCCGGCCAGCGTGAGGCGCAGACGCAGGCGTTCGACGGGATCGGTGAGCAGGGTAATGCGGCGCTCCAGCGACCGCCGGCGAAGCGCGTCGAAGCCGTGGCGGGCGGCAATTTGCTCGACGTGCTCCAGCATCTCGAAGGAACCAGAGCCTTCGAGCGTCGAAGTCAGCAATTTCTCCAGGTCGTCGCGGCGGTCCTGGCTCTCCAGCAGCCCGACGCGCAGGTTCAGCGCGGGCAGGGAAACGCCGGGGCCGGAGACCGCCTGGGCGGTAACTTCCTCGATGCGCGCGCGATGCGCCGGACGGCGCGACAGCGCCATCAAACGCTGCCAGGCCTGCATGTGCGGCTGCTGGAGCGCGCCCCGCATGTACTCCTCGACGGCGCGGCGGTAGTCGCGTTGGTTTTCGTAAATGGCGCCGGTTTCGTAAGCGTAGAGCGCGGGCTGGTTGAGCTTCCTGCGGCCCTCGTCGAGCAGGCGGAGCGCGTGGTCGAACTGGTAATAGTCCCAGAAGACGGTGGCCGCTTCGAGATAGCCGCCGGGTTTGCCGGGTTCGACGGCGGCGATGCGGTCCCACCAAGGACGCGCTTTCTGGAGCAGATCGCGGTCGGCATAAACTTCGCCCACGCGAGCCAGCGCGGCACGGTCGCGAGCATCGAAGCGCGCGAGATTCTGCTCCACGCCGGCGGCCAGATCGGTGTTGCGCGGATCGAAGGCGGCGAGCGAGCGATAGATAGAAGCGGCGCGGCGCCCCAATTCGACGTCGCCGGGATGCTCCGCGGCCAGCCCGCCCAGCAGGGGCGCGGCCGATTCAAAGTGGGACTTCCACGCCGCTCCCTCGCCCAGCAGGCGCGCGGCCGCCGGGTTGGCGCGGGCGAGTTGCGGCAGACTTCCACCGCTGCTGGCCAGGCCCAGAGCGAGAGCGGCCTGGAGCTCGGAATCGAGGCGGCCTTCGAAGGAAAGGTCCGCGAAGAAGCGCGAACGCAAGTCGTCGTCGTAGAACCAGTACTCGCGGATCAGCCGTTCCCAGGCGGCATGGTCGCGCGTGAGGGGGGAACTGTAAGCGTCGAGCAGGTTGCGCACGAAGCTGAGATTGTGCGGGAAGCGCTGGTGGGCGTAAAGGCTGACGCGCAGGCGAAGCTGCTCTCCCATGCCGGCCCCGCCGACCTCGCGGACGTAGGCTTCCAGATCGCTGCCCGAGAAAGCGGCCGTGACTTCCTGGGTGAGTTGCTCGAAGGCGGCGTAACGCTGGCGGCGCAAATACCAGCGGGCCAGCTTGTGGTGCCAGGCGCGGCCGGGAAAGCGGCCCATGGCGCGGCGATAGGTTTCTTCGATCTCGCGGCCCATGTTGTTCTGCTCGAGGAACGACGACAAACGCTCGTAGAGGCCGGGGTCGGAAGGGTTGCGCAAGATCTCGCGGCGATAGAGGGCCAGCACCGCCAGCGGCTGCTTCTTTGACACCAGGCGCGCAATGTAACGGTCGAGCACGCGGGCGTACTCCGGAGAGCGCACGGCCGGGCCGGAAGGCTGGCGCCAGCGCGAGGCGGAGTCTTCCTCTCCCGGCTCGCCTTCGGCTTCGCTTTCGGCCGGGCTTTCGGATTCTGTCTCTTCCGCGGACGGGTACTGCGGCTGGGCGCTTGCGCCGTCGCCCAGCGGGACGCGGCCGGCGCCGGCGGCCAGCTCCTCGAGCAGGGCGTCGTAGGCGGCGAATTCTTCCGTGGTCTGGTCCTTGCGCGCGTAGCCTTCGGCCATGAGCAGCGCGACCCGGGTGCGCTGCGGGGCCGCGGGGAAATCGGCGAGGAACTTCTGCGCGGCGGCGATGAGGGCATCGGCGTCGCCGTAGAGCGCGTAGGCCTCGATGAGGCGCGCGCGCAACGCGGGACGCTCGCCGGCCTGCGGATAGCGCGACTCATACAGCGCCAGCAGTTCCGCCGCCTGGGCGCGGTGGAAGTAGGGAACCGACGACTGCTCCTGGGCGGCATAGCGCTCGGCCGGGCTCACTGAGTTCAAGAGCAGCGAAAGGATGCCGTTGAGGAAACCGGGGCCGGCGTCAAGCGTGGCGATGTCCTTATAGAAGGTGAGGTCGCCGGAACCGAAACGAACGGAGTGCGTGGGTGAATCGAGCAGCAAGCGGACCAGTCCGGCGAGCGCCTTCTCCGTGTCCGCGGGGACGGCGCCGGGCAGGCTGTAAAGAGCGTAGTAGTGGCGCGCGGCTTCGTTCGAGTCCTGGATGCCCTCGAAGAGCTGGGCCAGCACCCAGAGGTCGTTGGCCGTCCAGGGAGCGCGGCGCGATTCCTTGCGCAGACGGAATTCGATGAGGGCGCGGCGGGCCGCGGCCGGGTTGCCCTGCTGCTGGTAGTAGTAGAACAGGCGGCTGGCAGCGACGATATCGTCGGGATGGGCCGCGACGTTGGCGCGCGCGCGATCGAGGAAGGTGCGCAGGTTGCGGGTTTCGCCCAGCAGCGCGAAGTAGCTGCGCACCAGTTCGGGCGGCCACAGCGGCTCGTAAGTCTGCTCGTAGAGCGCCAGCGCTTCCGCTTCGGCGCCGCGGGCGTGGGCGAGCGAGGCGCGCGCCCGTACCGGGAAGACGCGGTCGTCGGGAAACGCCTGCTGGTAAGCGGAAATCTGCTGCTCGGCGGCGGCGACGTCTTTGCGCGCGAGCAGAAAGTCGAAGAAACGGTGGTAGACGCCGGCCTCCTTGGGATAGCGCGCCATCCACGCCCGGTGGTGTTTCACGCTGACGTCGGCGGGGAGAGCGTGCGCATCAATCAGCGCGAAGATGCGCTCGAGCGCGCGCCAGGAGCGCTGCTGAGCGGCAGGGACGATGCGTTCCGAGCGCGGCGAAGGCGCGGCCGCCACTAGCGCCAGCGCGGCAATCTCATCGAGCGGCTGGTTGCGGCGGTGGTAGTAGTCGGCGAGCGCAAGACGCCCGGCGGCGGGGCTGGAGGAAGAACGCGCGTGCTGCTTCCAGTCGGCCTCGGCGGCGGCGAAGTCGAGTTGCTGCTCGGCTTCGCGCGCGCGCAGCGCCAGCCAGTCCGCATCTTTGGGTTTCGTGGCCAGGAGCTTGGTGAGTTCCTCGCGAGTTTCACGCGGCGGGCGCCGCACCGTCACCGGGCCCGAGGGCAGGATTACGGAGCGGAAAAAGACGGAGCGCAGGGCGCTGGCAGCGTCAATGTCCTGCACCCAGCGAGCCAGGTCGGCGCGGGCGGCCAGGGTGAACGCCAGCAGAGCGCCGGCGGCGATCCAGGCGCGGCGACCAGGTTTGCGATCGGGTTTGCGATCAGGTTTGCGTTCAGGGAGCCACTTCAAGCGGCACCTCCTGACTGCCGATGTTGTGCGCAAAGTCCTCGGCGATGACGGTGAGCGTGTACCGGCCGGCGGGCAGGTCGGATGGAATGAGCAGATCGCCGGTGTTGGAGTTTTCCTTTTCGTTCCAGCGCACGTTCACGGGAGCCACTCCCGGCATGCGGGCCACGATGGTGCGGGTGGTGGCCGAGGCGCTGACGCGCACAGCCACGACCTCGCCGCGGCGCACGCGATCGCGGGCCAGCTTCACGCGCACCAACGGCGGTTGCGAGGCGATGACGAAGCTCTTGGACTCGCGGTAGACGTGGCCGTTGCGGTCGCGCAGCATCAGGCGGACGCGATACGTGCCGTCGGCCATCTCCCGGGGCGCGAGAAATCGGGTCTGCCAGGTGTCTTCCTCGGGCAGGTAGCGCAGCTTCTTGACCAGTCCAAAGGGAAACAGAGCGACCACGGAAACGATGGCGGGGTCGGTGCGCACGCGTAGCACCGGATCGCCCGGCCGGATGACGCGGGGGCGCAGCAGGGCGCGGGGCACGGCCAGGAAGGAAGTGTAGGGAGTGACGAATTTGTACTTGCGGGCCAGGCGGATGATTTCGTCCACGGTGGCGCGGTCTTCGCCCTCGCGCTCGATCTTTTCCAGCAGCGCATCCACGCGGGCGCGCGCCCAGGTTCGCGGCAGGTGGGGATGGTCGAGGCTGGTGGCGGGCAGCGGCGCCGTGGCCCGCAACTCGATGGGCGCGCCGTCGCGCACGCCGCTAACGCTGAACGACGCCTGCGGCGCCGGGTTGCGGTACTGTCCAACCCAGGCCGCCACCGATCCGGGAAAGGTGGCCTCCTCCAGGCGATAGATGAGGTCGAAGTTGGACTCCGGGGCGGCGGTGGCGCGGAGCTGCTCCACGGGGCTGCGCCCGATTTTGGAGAGGAACGCGCTGAGCTTGAACTCGATGGGTTCGGTGGAGCGCACCGACTCGATCACGCCCTGGCTGCGGGCCAGCATGCGCAGCAGCGGCAGGTTGGCATCGTCGCCGACGGCGAAGACGTAAGTGTGCACGGCCGCGGGCGTCTCGCTCCACTTCTTTGCGTACCAGTCGGCCAAGCGGCCGTTGTGCACCGGGCCGCGGGTGGCGCCGCCGTCGCTGAGCAAGACGAGGTAGGACTCGCTGCCGGACTGCGTGGCCTGTGCGAGCGCGGCCGCCAGCGCAGCTTGCAGGTTGGTGCCGCCGCGCAGATTGCCGGCGCGGACAAATCCCAGTGCACGCTCGATGGCGGCGCGATCCGCGGCCACGGGCTGGGGCGAGAAGCTTGCGATCTCGGAGTTGAACAGCAGCAGATTGAAGCGGTCGGTGGGGCGCAATCCGCGCAGCAGCGCCTCCAGCGCCTGGAAGCTGCGCTCCAGCTTTTCCCATTGCATGGAAAGGGAAGTGTCGAACAAGATAACGACGGTGCGCGGGCGGCCGCCCCCATTTTGCGAACCTGTTCCATTCTTCGAACCCGTCCCCAGCAGCGCCGAAGCCTGAAAGAACCCCGGCTCGCGGCCTTTGGGTTCGGGCGCGGTCTCGGTAGGCGCGGGCGTTCCCGGGTCGGGGTTGCGGTAAGTGAGGACTTCCAGGGTGTCGGCGCGGGCCGGGTCGAGCGCGTAGCGCACGGCGAAGTCTTCCGTCAGGCTGACGTTGCGTCCTTCAAACGTGCCGCGGACCAGGTGCGGCGTCTGCTGGGAAATGCTCATGGGGTAGACGGCGCCGACTTGCTGGAACTGCTTAAGCGGGTGAGCCGAGTGCAGTTCGAAATGAATGGTCAGTTTGCCCGCGGTGAGGGCGTGGTAGGCGTCGGGGCGCAGGGGGACAGCGAAGAACGAGGCCAGGTTCTCCACCGGGATGCTCTCGTGGTATTCGATCTCCATGCGCTTGGTGCCGTAGCCGGGGATGGGAACAATGCGCGCGCTGAAGACGGCGGTGCGGCGGGCTTCAGCGGCGCCGCGCTCGCCTACCTGCAGCAGGCCGGGATCAATCTGCTGCATCTTCAGGTTCTCGTAGATTTCTTCCGCGCGCTTGCGCTCCAGAATGACGCCCGGCAGCCGGACCACGCCATCCCAAACGGCGAAGTCGGAAACCGTGGCGCGTCCGGGAAGCGCGAAGATGTAGGTGCCTTCCATATTTCCGCCGCGGTGGCTGGCGAAAATTTGCCGCACGGAGACGCGAGCTACGCCGTTGTCAATGCGGATGGCGATCTCCATTTCCTGCAGCGAAAGGATTTTGGGATCGGGCTGCTCGGCGTCACCCGGGAGGAGGACGCCGGCGTCCGCCAGCAGCGGCAACGGGGCCAGCAGCAAGGCCAGAAAGAGCCCGGAGGCGCGGCTCATGGCAGGGCCTCCTCGGGAATGCGGACCAAGCCGTTGTCGGTCCCTATATATAGATAGCCGTCGCGCGCGGCCAGGGCAGTGACGTTGAGCGAGGGCAGCCCGGCCTGCCAGGGGGTCCAGCGGTCAAGGTCGCGGCGGTAAACGTAAAGCCCGCGGCCGAGCGTTCCGGCGTAGACCCGGCCGCCGCTGGCCAGCATGGCGTTGGGATTGACCTCGAAAGCGGCGGTGGCGTCGGGGAAGGCGTGCCACAGACCGGTTTCGTCGAGCCGCAGGATGCCGGCGCCGTAGGTGCCGACGAACCAGTCCGTACCCACGGGCAGCAGGCCGGTGATCCAGTTGTGGCGGAGTCCGGAGTTGGCGGTGGTGAAGCTGGCGCGTACCAGTCCGCCCTCCAGGATGGAAAGCCCGCCCAGCGTGCCCACCAGGAACCTGCCGCCGGAGCCGGCGAGGGTGTAGGCGTGGTTGTTCACCAGTCCGTGGAAGGCGTAGAGGCTGCGCGCGCCGCCTTCGTCGAGGAAGGTCACGCCGGCCGGAGTGGCCACGGCCATGCCGCCGGGATAGAGCGCAACGTCGGTGACGTGGTCGGCAATCAAGCCTTGCGCGCGGCCCAGGACTTGTTGCTGACGTCCCGAAGCGTCGAACAGAACCAGGCCGTTGGCGGTGGCCACGGCGGAGAGATTGCGCTCGACGTCGTGAACGATGCGGTTGACGCAGAAGACGTGCGCGTCTTCCACGTGCGTTGCCCCAAATCGCGCCGAAGCCCGTCCCGCATCCGCGGGATCGAGGGTGACCACGTCCAGGCCGCGGTCGAAATAGCCCACCCAGAGCTTGCCCGCGGGATCGAAACTCAGGGCGGCGATGTTGGCGTCGGCGAGCAGGGCCGGGTCAGGCGCGAGCACGCGCCGCCAGCCCGGATGCCGCGGATCGAGGGCGTAAAGGCCGTCGGAGGCCAGGGCGTGGAGCGTTCCATTTACCTCCAGAAGGCGGCGGACCTCGCCGGCCAGCGCCTGGCCTTGGGAACGCAGCGAGCGCGGGCGCCGTTCGCCCAGAGGGACCTCAATCGTGCCTTCCTCCAGGGTGCCGACCACCAACGAATCGCTGCGCACCTGAAGCGCGCGAGCGAAAAATCCTGAAGCCAGCTTGCGCTGAAATTTGCCGCCGCGGAACTCGGCGACGCCCAGTGGAGTTCCGGCGTAAACGGCGTCGTTTCCTGCGCCGGGGGCCACGGCCAGCGAGAGGACCTGGGGATCGGGCAGTCCTTCGGCTTCGGAGAAGGCTTCTACATTTCCGGCGCGCAGGTGCAGGACGCCGCGATCGCGGGTCCCCACCCACAGGCTGGAGTGGTCGCCGGCCAGCGCGGTGACGGGGATGCCGGCGAGGCTGGGATGCAACAACGTCAGGGTCTTGCCGTCGTAGACCAGCACGCCCTGGCCGTCGGTGCCCAGCAGGATGTGGCCGCTGGCCAGCGGCAGCACCGAGGTGAGCTTGCGATGAGCAGGATGCTCAGGGCGAATCTGGCGGAAATGGCGGCCGTCGAAGGCCAGCAAGCCTTCGCCGGCGGTGGCGATCAGCAGTTCGGGCTGGCCGGAGTCGGCAGGCACGCCGGTCGCCAGGCTGACCAGCGGCGCTGCGGGAAGCTCCAGGCCGGCCCGGTAACGGGCGCGGAGCGCGCCCTCGGAATCATAGACAAACAGGCCCGCCGGCCCGCAGAGATAGAAATTGCCGGCAAACTCGGCGGCGTCGGTGAAGACGGCGGGCGCGCCAATCCACTCCACGCCCGGAGGCGGAGTGCGGTCGAGGCGGGCGGCGGTGAAGGGGATGCGCGATTCCTGGGCGACGCTCTCGGCCGACTCGCGCACCGCTTGCCGCGCCTGCCAGAACACCCATCCGGCGGCGCCGGCGGCCAGTACCGCCGCCGCCAGCAGGCCTGTGATCCACCGCTTCTTCACGGATGTACTCCTGAGAGCGAGCGACTATACAACGGGAGGCCGGGTGAGGGAAGCGACGTGCGGCCGCTCCGCCTTTTCCGGCGTCGTCGAAGTGCTGCTTGTGAAGGCAAAGATTCGCGCGCGCGAAAAAGAGTTGCACGGTTACGAAGAGGCGCGAAAATAATCTTCAACAATGACGATCAGGTAACGTCGGAGGGTGTACGAATGGCCATCGGGGTTGCCGCATCGGCAAATGGCATTTGGCGATTGGCATTTGGGGATCAGCAATAAGCAGTAAGCAATAAGCAGTAAGCAGTAAGCAATGAGCAGTAAGCAATAAGCAATAAGCAGTGGGCAGTAAGTCAAGGCTAAGAGCCAAAGGCCAAGAGCTAAAGGCCAAGAGCCAAAGGCTAGTGAGCGTAGGTGGGCAGGCAGGCGGCCGGGCAACGCGGGCGAGTCGCCCGCTTCCACACGTGCGGTTGTACAATTCTGAAAGCGGGCAAGAGCGTCCGGCCAGGTGATTCCCTGCGACGTCAACCTTGAGCCCCCGCGTCTAAGCCCAATACCCATGACCCGTTTGCGTGCCACCCTCGTCTCATCGAACGTACTGCAGGCGAGCGTACTGCCGGCGAGCCTACTGCTGGCGTGTGCGCTCAGCGGCTGTTCGAAGCAGGAAGCGGCCCCTGCGCCGCCGGCGGCGCCCGTGTCGGTTGCCCGAGTGGAGCAGAAGGCGGTGCCGCTGGAGTTGCGCGTCATTGGAGCGGTGGAGGCTTACTCCACGGTGGAGGTGAAGGCGCAAGTGAACGGCGAACTGACCGGCGTCCATTTCACCGAAGGCCAGGACGTGCGCAGGGGGCAGTTGTTGTTCACCATTGACCGCCAGCCCTTCGAGGCGGAGTTGAAACGGGCCGAGGCCAGCCTGGCGCGCAACCAGGCGCAGGCGCAGAACGCGCAGGTGCAGGCCGCGCGCTACACCCGCCTGATGGGCGAAGGGGTGGTGGCCAAGGAGCAGTACGAGGACGTGATCACCAACGCCGAGGCGCTGGAAGCCGCGGTGCGCGCCGACAAGGCGGCGGTGGAGAACGCCAGGGTCCAGCTCGCCTACACCACTCTCTCTTCCCCGATTGACGGGCGCACCGGCAGTTTGAAGGTGCATCGCGGAAACATCGTGAAGGCCAACGACGAGAAGAGCACGCTGGTGGTGATCAACCAGTGGACGCCCATCTACTCGAGTTTTGCGCTGCCCGAGCAAGAGCTGTCCGAGGTCCGGCGCTACCTGGCCGCCGGCCGGCTGAAGGTGGAGACCACCATTCCGCAGGACACCCGCCCGCCCATCGAGGGCACAGTGAGTTTTGTGGACAACGCCGTGGACCGCACCACCGGCACCATCCGGCTGAAGGCCACCTTCGCCAACGCCGACCGGCGGCTGTGGCCGGGGCAGTTCGTCAACGTGGTGCTGACGCTGGCCGAGCAGAAGGACGCGCTGGTGGTGCCTTCGGAGGCAGTCCAGACCGGGCAGCAGGGACTGTTCGTCTGGGTGGTGAAGCCGGACCAGACGGTGGAATCGCGAAGTGTGACCGTCGCCCGTGCGCGCGGGAGTGAGAGCGTGATCGCGCAAGGCGTGGCGGCGGGCGAGATCGTGGTGACCGACGGACACCTGCGGCTGGTGCCCGGCGGCCGCGTGCAGGTGAAGAACTCCGCGGAAGGCGGAGCAGCGAAGTAAAGACATGAACGTCTCCGAACTTTTTATCCGCCGGCCGGTGACCACCACCCTGGTGATGCTGGCGTTTCTGCTGTTCGGCATCATGGGCTACCGGGTGCTGCCGGTGAGCGATCTGCCCAACGTGGACTTTCCCACGGTGGTGGTGAGCGCGTCGCTGCCCGGGGCCAGCCCGGAGACCATGGCGTCCGCCGTGGCCACGCCGCTGGAGCGGCAGTTCTCCACCATCGCCGGCCTGGACTCGATGAGCTCCACCAGCGGCCAGGGCTACTCCTCGATTACGCTGCAATTCAGCCTGGGCCGGGACATTGACGCCGCCGCGCAGGACGTGCAGGCGGCCATCGCCAAAACCAATTCGCAGCTTCCCCCGGACATGCCTACGCCGCCCTCGTACCAGAAGGTGAATCCGGCGGACCAGCCCATCCTGTACCTGGCGCTGCACTCGCCCACGCTGCCCCTGTCGGCGGTGGACGAGTACGCGCAGACGTTTGTGGCCCAGCGCATCTCCATGGTGAGCGGCGTGGCCCAGGTGCAGGTGTTCGGGTCGCAGAAATACGCGGTGCGTGCGCAACTGGATCCCAAGGCGCTGGCCGCACGGCAGATCGGAATTGACGAAGTGGCGGCCGCGGTGCGCAGCGGCAACAGCAACCTGCCCACCGGTACCCTGTGGGGAGCGCAGCGCGCGTTCACGGTGGAAAGCAACGGGCAGCTTACGGAAGCCGCGGCCTACCGGCCGCTGGTGGTGGCTTATCGCAACGGGAATCCGGTTCGCCTGGAAGAGCTGGGCCGGGTGATTGACAGCGTGGAAAACGACAAAGCCGCCGGTTGGTTCACCGACCGGC
>CAZXVY010000017.1:0-18284 GCA_964644115.1 uncultured Terriglobales bacterium | reverse complement strand
AGGAACACTTCCTTCTCGGTGCGGACGATCTTCTCGCCTGCCATCTTCATGATCTTCACCTGCACCACTTCATCGCCCACGATGCGGATGAACTCGACGTCCTGGGGGGGCTCGCCGTAGATCCATTCTTCGTACTCCAGGTCGCTTTCCTTTTCGCGGATCTTGCGCGGCGGGCGGCCCTTGGAGTACACCACCATCTCGCGGTTCATGCCCACCAGCACGCGGTGGTCGCGGACGGCATCGCGCGCCTTGGGGGGCAGCGTGTCCATGAAGGCCTGGGTCGCGGACCTGGCGGAGAAGTCGAAGACCGCCTCCAGTATCTCCTTGATGCGGGCCACAGTGAGTTCGGGCACGTAGTCTTTGAACTGCAAGGTGACGGCCGAGCCGCGGGAAAATTCGTTGGGATCCTGGGGCGCCCCGGCGGTCCCACCCACGGCGCTGAACTGGATACGCTGGTACCACTTCTTCTTTTTCTTGGGGCCGCCGTTGATGTCGAATACGATCCGGTTTTCCTTGATCTCGACGTTGGTGATCTTGACGCGCTCACCCGGCCGGGCGGCGGTGCCGTGCTGCACCAGCAGGCTGCCCAGTTCACCCGGGCTGGGCGTGAGCGTGCCGTCGGGTTTGATTACCAGGCCCTTATGTCCCATAGGAAACGCCTTGCGCACGTACACCAGTTCGGCATTCAGCAGGCGCACCACGGCGAAGCGGGTTTGCGAGGTCATGCGCTGTTTTTGCGAGGAATCGGCCAGCGCCGTGCCGGCCAGCGCCAGGGCAAGAGCGCCTGCGGCAACCAGTTTGCGGGTCAGTTTGCGTGGCAGTTTATGGGTCAGTTTGTGCGGCAGTTTGTGTGTTGGGGCCATGACTGCTGTGGCTATCATTCTCCTGTTCGCAGGGAAAATCAACCTCAGGAGCCCTGCTCGGGGTTGGATGCTGGGACGAACGGCGGCCTTACTGGAGGAGCAGGTGGGGGCGTGGGCGGGTGCGGCGTTACAGCCAGGACACCGGCGAGTCCGATCAGGATCACCACCGCCCCGGTGACACTGGCCTCGATGCCGTAGCCGCCGCCCGTGAGCCACAGCGGGCCTTGCGCGGTGCCCGCGATGACGGTCTGAAACTGGTTGGTCCCACTCACCGGTAACCCGAAGGCCACGCCCAGCATGGCGTTCCATCCGAAATGGATACCCCAGGGCAGCCACAGCGCGCGGGTGCGCAGGTAGGCAATTCCCAGGACGATTCCGATTGCGACCGTGTTCAAGAATCCCCAGAACGAGGCATGTGGATTGCCCAAGTGCACCGCACCGAAGAATCCATTGAGGATGAGGAGCGCCAGCACCGGCCCAAGGGCTTCCACCAGGCGCTGGAAGGGATATCCGCGGAAGGCGACTTCTTCCAGCATGGCGGCCACCGCCAGGACCAGGAACTGCAGGGCCACCGCTCCCAGCAGAACCGCGAGCGGGCGCCCGCCGCCAATCCAGCGGAACTCGACGCTGCCGACTACCGCGATGGCGCCCACCGCCAGCGCCACCATGACCGCGCCCAGAGCCGTTCCCACCAGCGCCTCGCGAAACCAGGGGCCGTCGAGGCCCAGCCCCATCTTGGCCAGCAGGCGGCCGCGTTCGCGGTCGAGCAGGTGCAACATGCCGCTGAAGCCGGCGAGCATCAACAGCGTGGCCAAGGACCGATAGAGGAGTTCAGCGTATTCGCCAGGCAGACGGAATGCGAGTACGGCCGCCCCGATGTTGGCGAGGATGAAGACCACGACGCCCAGCCAGAAGCGCCAGCTTGGGCGGAGGCGGCCGTCGGAAGCAAGAAAGACTGCTTTGGGAAGCGCCCGGTGGTCGTCCCAATCCCAGCGCATCATTCCGATTTCACCCGCAGCCCGCGGCGGGCCAGGCGGGCGTCGAGGACCCGTCCGCCGGCCGCCTGAACCGCCCGCACCACGCGGTCGCGTTGTGCGGGATCGGCGAGAAACAGCACGCAACCCCCGCCTCCGGCGCCACAGACCTTGGCGGCAAGGGCTCCGTTTTTCCCGGCTGCGGACATCAGCCTCTCAATCCGGGGCGTGGTGATTCCGGGGGCGTTGGTCTTGCGCAGCTTCCACTCGGCGCGCAAAATGCGCGCGGTCTCCTTCCAGTCCCGGGCCACCAGTGACTGGCGCATGGCGCGGGCCAGCGCGGCGATCTGGTCAAAGTTTCTGCGGACGCGGCGGTCGCCGTTGATGTGCGCCTGAAACACCTCCCAGTTGTTGATGCCGGACTGGCGCGGCGCGCCGGTGTAGGCGAGGACAAAGCGGGCGTCCAGTTCCCGGGCGGAAACCGGAAGCGCTTCGCGATGAATGCCGTCCTCGGTGAGGTGCAGCGCGTTCACTCCGCCGTAGAGCGCCGGGTAGTAGTCCTGGCAGCCCGTGGGCACGCGGATGAGCTGCGCCTCCACGTTCTGCGCGATCCCACGCAGAGCTTCGCGGGAGAGGCTCCGTCCGGTGTAGCGGGCGAGCGCCGCCGCGCTGGCGATCATGAGCGCCGAGGAGCCGGAAATGCCCGCCCCGGCCGGCGATTCCGAATGCGTCTCCAGGAGCAGTCCGCCACGAGGAGCGAAGAAGGCCACCAGATGCGCCGCCAGCGGATGGCGATACTGCCGGGCGCGCCGCAGGGCGTCAAGATTGGCAAAGCGCTCTTCCCTTCCCGTGTCCAGCGAGCGCAAATGGATCCGCGTTCCCGGGAGCGGCGTGACCCGGCAGCGGGTGCGGATGCTGAGCGCAAAGTTCACCGTCACCGCGCCGGGATGGAAGAGGTAAAGCGGCCAGATGTCCATGGTCCCGCCGGCCAGGTCAGCTCGGCAGGGGGCAGTGGCGGTGATCCATCTGCGATCTGGCGATCGGGTGATTTGCGAAGTAGCCGCAGCCATGCCCGTCCTTTGTACCACGGCCGTCAGGAATCTACGATCTGCGATCGGTTGATGGGCGAAGTAAGTTTGACCCACGGTCTTCACTGTACTGTCAGTGTTAGCATCGTGGCCATGAGCTCACCTCAGGAGCTGCGGAAGCGAACGCAGCAATTTGCCCTGCGAGTGATTCGGCTGGGCCGCAGCCTCCCGAGAAGTGATGATGCGCGTGTGATTGGCCGACAGCTACTCCGCTCCGGAACCGCCATCGGAGCCAACTACCGAGCCGCCGGACGTGGGCGTTCCCGGGCGGAGTTCATCGCCAAGCTAGGCGTGGTGCTTGAAGAAGCCGACGAGACCGTCTATTGGCTTGAACTCATCGTCGAAGCGGACCTGATGCCACGGCAGAGGATGGAGGGAATCATCAAGGAGGCCAATGAACTGGTCCGAATCTTTGCTGCCGCTAGGCAAACACTCAAGGGCAAGTAGCCGCGCGCCTTACTTCGCAAATCACCCGATCGCCAGATCGCAAATGTTACTCGAGGTTGAGTGCGCGCTTGAACGATCCGCGCTCGTTCTGGATTTTTTCCTGCAGGAGGGTGATGGCGTAGATGAGCTGCTCGGGGCGGGGCGGGCAGCCGGGGACGTAGACGTCCACCGGGATCACCTGGTTCACGCCCTGCACCAGGGCGTAGTTGTTGAAGACGCCGCCCGAAGTGGCGCAGGCGCCCATGGAGATCACCCACTTGGGTTCAGGCATCTGCTCCCAGAGCTGGCGGATCACGGGCGCCATCTTCTGCGAGACGCGTCCCGCGATAATCATCAAATCCGCTTGTCGTGGCGAGGGGCGAAAGACTTCCGCGCCGAAACGGGCGATGTCAAAACGCGAGGCGCCCATGGACATCATCTCAATCGCGCAGCATGCCAGGCCGAAGGTCATGGGCCAGAGCGAATTCTTCCGAGCCCAGTTGACCGCGTTGTCGAGCTGCGCCAGTACGATCCCCTCCGGCTGTGCGCCGCCGAAAGAAAGCTGCTGAAGCGGCCCGGGGCTGGGTGCGCCGCGGGGCGGACGGTGAGATTCCTGGTCGAGGTCCATGTTCCGGATATTGTAGCAGCGCTGTCGCCACCTCAAGCAAAAGCAGATCCCTCGCCCGCCGCGGCGGGCTCGGGATGACAAGAGGGGAGGCGCAAGCTCAGGGGCGGCCGGGGCGCAAGCTCAGTGGCCACCGGAATCGCTCACGGGTTGAGCACGATCTTCCCGAACTGCTGGCTCTTTTCCAGGCGCTCGTGGGCGGCGCGGGCTTCGCGCAGGGGGAAGCTCTTGTCCACCACCGGCTTCAGGCGTCCGCGGAAGATGTGCTGCAGCACCTGGTGCAGCTCGCCCATGGTCCCCATGTAGGAGCCCAGGATGGAAAGGTGGCGCACGAACAAGAAGCGGATATCAATGCGCGCTTCGGGCCCGGTGGTGGCGCCGCAAGTGACCAGCTTGCCGGCCGGGGCCAGAGATTTCACACTCTCCTCCCAGGTGGCCGAGCCTACGTGCTCGAAGACGATGTCCACCCCACGCTTCCAGGTGATCTTGCGCACCTCTTCGGAGATTTTCTGCTGATAGTGATGGATGGTGAAGTCAGCGCCGATTTCGCGGGCGAGCTGGAGCTTGACCTCGTCGCCGGCGGTGGCGATGACGCGCGCGCCGAACAGTTTGGCGATCTGGATGGCGGCCGTGCCTACGCCGGAGCCCGCGCCCAGGACGAGCACGAAGTCTCCGGGGCTCACGCCGCAGCGTCCTATGAGCATGTGCCAGGCGGTGAGGAAGACCAGAGGGACACTGGCCAGCTCATCCCAGGTGAGCGTGACCGCGTCGGCGGGGATGGGGATGACGTAGTGCGGGGCCACGGACATCAGTTCGCAGTTGCCGCCGTCCACCATATTGCCCAGGACGGTGAACTCACGGCACATATTCTGGCGCCCGGCGGCGCAGTGCGCGCAGCGGTTGCAGAACACCATGGGCGCCAGCAGGACGCGCTGTCCGGCTTCGAGTCCAGTGACGTACTCGCCCACTTCCACGATCTCCGCCGCCACGTCCGAGCCGTTGATGTGCGGCAGCTTCACCCCCGGCAGACCCTTGCGCACCCACAGGTCGAGGTGGTTCATGGCGCAGGCCTTCACCCGCACCAGCACCCGGTCCGGACGCAGGGTGGGTTCGGGCACGTCTTCGTAGCGCAGCACTTCGGTCCCGCCGAACTCGTGGAAGCGAATGGCCTTCATGGGAAGATCCCTCCGGGGAGGACCGTCAAATCTAGCACGAGCATTTGGCAGTTGGCATTTGGCACTTGGCCATCGCAATTGTTTTGCCGGCTCGGAGCCGGAAGCGCCTGCGCGGCCAAATGCCATGTGCTAACTGCCAACTGCCAAGTGCCAATTGCCAATTGCCGCTCTTTCGAGAATAATCTGTTATCGAAGTAGTTAGCTATGGACGTCTACGAAGAAATCGTGCGGCTACGGCGCGAAGGGCGGAAGGGGGCGGTGGCCACCATCGTCAACGTGCGCGGGTCCATCCCTTCGTTCGAGACGGCCAAGATGCTGGTGCGCGACGACGGCTCGATTGTAGGCACCATCGGCGGCGGGTGCGTGGAAGCCGAAGTCTGGCAGGCGGCGCGCGAAGTGATGGAGTCGGAAAAGCCGCGCACCCTGACCTTTAACCTCAACAACAATCCCAAGTACGACAGCGGACTAGTGTGCGGAGGCACCCTGGACATCTTCGTCGAGCCGGTGACCCCGGTGCCGCACCTCTACCTGTTTGGCGCCGGGCACGTGAGCCTGAGCGTCTACCAAGTGGCGCGCATGGCGGGTTTTGCCGTGCACGTGGTGGACGACCGCGAGACCTACGCCAACCGCGAGCGCTTCCCCGAGGCGGAAGAAATCCACGCCGATGATTTTGAGCAGGTGATGGCCCGCCTCGCGCCGGGGGAAAACGCGTACCTGGTGATCGTGACCCGCGGGCATCGCGACGACATGCGCGTGCTGCGTTGGGCGGTGGAGCAGCCCGCGCGTTACATCGGCATGATCGGCTCCCAGCGCAAGGTGCTGGCCATCTACAAGGAGCTGGAGAAGGCGGGCATCGCGCGCGCCAAGCTGGAGCGCGTGCATGCGCCCATGGGCCTGGACATCGGCGCCATCACCCCCGAGGAAATCGCCGTCTCCATTCTGGCCGAGATGATAGGAGTGCGGCGCCGGGCGCAGGCGGGCGTTGAGCCCATGCGCGTTCCAGCAGAGAAGATTGACCGCGCCCTGAAGTCGTAACCGCAACTTCTTCCTGCACCGCGACGACCTTCAGGCCTGGATCTGATGACACCCAACCTGACACCGGCCCCGCCTTCTGGTATTTTCCTTCCGTGGCGATTTCCCCCAGCTTCTGCGGCGTAGTCCTGGCGGCGGGGGAATCCTCGCGCATGGGCCAGGAGAAAGCGCTGCTGGCCTATCGCGGCGTGACTCTGCTGGGCGGGGCCATCGAGTCGCTGCGGCCGTTAACCGAAATGGTGTTTGTGGTCGCCGGGAAAAATGCCGCCTCGCTCAGTCCCGTGGTCTACGCCGCCGGCGCCTTCCTGGTGAGCAACCCGGAGCCGGAACGCGGGCAGTTGAGTTCCCTGCAAGTGGGGCTGCGGGAAGTGCTGAACCGGGGGCGCGACGGCGCCATCGTGCTGCTGGTGGACCGCCCTGCCCCCAGCCGCGAGACGGTTGAGCTGCTGCGCCAGTCGTTCTTAGAGAAGTCCGCGGCGGGCGTCTGGGCAGTAGTGCCTGAGTACGCCGGGCGGCATGGGCATCCCATCGTTATTGGGCGAGAGATGATGGAGGCCTTCCTAAGGGCGCCCGCCGCCACTTCCAGCGCGCGCGAGGTTAAGAATTCGCTGCCCGGGCGCGTCGCCTACGTCGCCGTGGACGACCCGCTGGTGGCGGTGAATATCAACACGCCCGAGGATTTTGCGCGGCTGACGGCGAGCTGAGGACTTCAACGCAGAGCACGCAAAGAGCGCCGAGAGTGGCGGGTCAACCTCGGCTGCGAGTCCTCAGCGCGGGAGCTTGCGGAGCGCTTCCTGCAGCGCGTCCATCACCAGATGGCTGGCGTGCAGCGATTCGTTGGCCAGCCCGCCGATGGCCGCAACCACTTCTTCGCGGCGCAGGGCGCGGGCTTCGGCCGGCGTCTTGTTGCGCAGCCATTCGGTGAGCAGCGAGCCGCAGGCAATCGAAGCCACGCAGCCCCGGGTGCGGTAGCGGGCTTCGGAGATGCGCCCATCGGCCAGTTTCAGCGTGAGCAGCATGATATCGCCGCAGGCCGGATTTTCGACTTGGGCGCGGGCGTCGGCGTCCGGCAATTCGCCCACGTTGCGCGGGTGCTCGAAGTGCTCGATGAGCTGTGGAGAATACACCGTTCGATTGTAGCCGGAAGTATAATCGCCCGCAGATGGGCGCCAGCTACATCCAGTACGCCAAGGGCATCTTCCGGCCGAAGCAATTGGAGTCGGTGTTTCTGTTCGTCACCTCCGCCTGCAATTCGCTGTGCCGCACTTGCTTCTACTGGGACGAACTGAACTCGGGCCGCGACCTCACCTTTGCCCAACTCGAACGCCTGAGCCAGACCGCGCCGCAGTTCGACAAGTTGTGGCTCTCGGGCGGCGAGCCCTTCCTGCGCAAGGAACTGGCGGAGATCATCGAGCTGTTCTACACCAACAACGGCGTGCGCCACGTGAACCTGCCCACCAACGGGCTCCTGCCGGCCAAGGTCGAGGCGGTGGTGGACCAGGTGCTGGCGCGCTGTCCGGAGCTCACCCTCGACCTGAACTTCTCGCTCGACGGCTTGGCCAATACCCACGACGCCATTCGCGGTGTCCCCAACAATTTCCAGAAAACCCTGGCCACCATGGAAATGGCTGCCGGCCGATGGAAGGGAGTGCGCCGCCTGCGCCGCAACGTGGTCAGTTGCGTCACCCGCGAGAACTACCAGGAGCTGGTCGCGCTGGGCCTCAAGCTGCTGGGCGAGACGGAAAGCAGCGGGCACTACTTTGAGATCATCCGCGGCAATCCCATGGATCCGGAACTGAAGCGCATGGACGCCGGGGAGCTGCGGGGCCTGCATCGCAGGCTGATGTGTATCCATGAACAGTATGCTGAGCGGCTTTTCGCCAGAGTCAAAGTCCCACTACGTGCTTTTGCTACCATGTATTACCTGGGAAACTTAAAGTTTCACTTTGATATCCACGAGCGCAACTACGAAAGCAACCGGCCCTGGCCCATGCCCTGCACCGCCGGCGAAACCACCATCGTGATTGATCACGACGGGACGTTCCGTTCCTGTGAACTGCGCGCCAAGCTGGGGCGCCTGGACCAGTTCGACTTCGATTTGGGAGCTGCGCTCAGGTCGGAGGCGATGAAAAAGGACGTGGCCGCCATTCCCGGGGACCAGTGCTGGTGTACGCACTCCTGCTGGATCCATTCCTCGCGCAAGTTCAGTCCGAAGGTGACGCTGTTCCACATCCCCTGGGCGTACCTGAAGCACCGCTGGCAGCGCTTGCCGCGGATGGAGGCTGCCGACATCGAGCGCTTCCGCGTGGTGGATGCTCCCATCAACTAGAGGGCGCGCTCCATTTCGCCCCATGAGAACTCAGCCATGAAGGTGGCGGTGACGGGAAGCAGCGGTTTGCTGGGCTCCGCGCTGGCGGATGTGTTCGCGACCCGCCACGAAGTGCTGCGCCTGGGCCGGGCGCAGGCGGACGTCGCGCGGGCTGAGCAGATACGTGCTGCGCTTGCCGGATTTCGACCGCAGGTGGTGATCCACAGCGCGGCGCTGCGCGACCCCGACCAGTGTGAGCTGGGGCCGGCCCTGGCCACGGAAGCGAACGTCGAAGGCACACGCAACGTGGCGCGAGCAGCAGAGGAAGCGGGCGCGGCCGTGGCCTACATCTCCACCGATGCCGTTTTTGACGGGCAGAAGACTGAGCCCTACACGGAAGAGGATGCTCCCGCTCCGCTCTCCTTCTACGGCCGCACCAAGCTGCTGGGCGAAGAGGCGGTGCAGGAGTTGGAGCGGTACTGGATTTTCCGCATGCCCGTACTCTTCGGGCCGGGACCAAACAGCAGTCTGAGCGCGGGACTGCGGGCGCTGCGGGAAGGTCGAGAGTACGTCGCCGCTTCCGACCAGGTGGGCTGCGCGGCGTACACGCCGGATGCCTCCCATACGATCCTGGAAGTGATCGAGGCGGGCGCGTACGGACTGTTTCATGTCGCCAATCAGGGAGCGGTTAGCCGCCTGGAACTGGCGCAACATGCAGCGGCGCTGGCCGGCCTTGATCCGGCGCGGGTCACCGGAAAGACGCTGGCGGAAATGCGCCGCCCCGCTCCCCGGCCGAAGTACGTCGAGATGGAAATGGGCGCGCTGCGCAAACATGGCTTCGAATTGCCGCGGCATTGGGAAGAAGCTCTGGCCGAGTACGTTGCCTGGCTCTGCACACATGACTCCTGAAGCTCGAAATCTGAAGCCTGAGACCGGTGCGAGGAGTTCCGACTTCACTCCGCGCCGCGTGGTTTGCCTTCAGCCCAGCGCCACCGTCACGCTGGCGGGGCTGGGGATGCTGGACCGCGTGGTGGCATGCACGAAGTATTGCGTGGACGTGTGTCCGGAGGCGGCGCACGACGGGCGCGTGATCGTCGCCGACTCCTGGACGGCGAAGGCGAAAGAAATCCTGGCCGCGCAGCCGGACCTGGTGATCGCTGCGGTGCCCTACCAGGTGGAGGCGCTGGCGGAAATCCTGAAGGCGGGAGTTCCCTTCCTCGGCCTCGCGCCCAGAAAGCTGGCTGACGTGTACGGCGACATCGCGCGCATAGCCGGCATCCTGCAGGCCGGGGAGCGCGGCGACCGGATGATCGCAGGGATGCAGGGCGAGGTGGAAGCCGTGAGGAAGGCCGCGGCCGAGGGCGGCGGCACACGTCCGCGGGTTTTCTGCGAGGAGTG
The DNA here is from genome assembly GCA_964644115.1 of uncultured Terriglobales bacterium. GTDB lineage: Bacteria > Acidobacteriota > Terriglobia > Terriglobales > Acidobacteriaceae > CAZXVY01. The sequence goes on along the minus strand of CAZXVY010000017.1, from coordinate 8,395 downwards.
GGGCAAGCCCATCATTCATTCGCAGCCCTGGGTGGCGGAGCTGGTAGAGGCGGCGGGGGGCGAGTTCCTGGGCGATCCGGGGAAGCAGACGGACGCGGAGACGGTGCGGCGCGCCGATCCGGAAGTAATCGTCGCCGCCTGGTGCGGCGCGGGCGACCGCGTGCCCCTGGAGAAGATCATCGCGGAGCGCGCCTGGCAGGAAACCAGGGCTGCTCGCCAGCGGCGCGTGTATTGCATCCCCGACGAATACCTGAACACTCCCGCTACCCCGCTGCTGCTCGGACTGAAGGCGCTGGCGTGGGCCATCCATCCAGAAGTTTTTCCACAAGCGCCGCCGCGGGTGCGCAAGATCGCTGTGGTGTAATGGGTGCGATGCCCGCCAAGCTGGTAGTTGCCGCTCTGATTGTGCGTGACGGCAAGCTGCTGGTGTGCCAGCGCACCCAGTACCAGACGCTTCCCCTGAAGTGGGAATTTCCGGGCGGGAAGATCGAATCGGGAGAGCAGCCGCGCGATGCCTTGCGTCGCGAACTGGATGAGGAGTTGGGCATCGCGGCCCGCGTGGGCGACGAGGTCGCCCGGCTGCGCCACAACTACAGCAACGGGACGGCCATCGAGTTGCGGTTCTTTCTGGTGGAGCAATTCGAGGGCGAGCCGGAGAACCGCATCTTCCGCGACGTGCAGTGGGTGGAACGCGCTGCCCTGCCTGCCTACGATTTCCTCGAAGCCGATCAGCAACTGGTGAAGGACATCGCGGCGGGCAAGATTCTCTAGCCCGCAGCACTCAGCCTTCAGCAATCAGCGGCAATGGGCCGAGCTGAGGTACGCTGAGGGCGGAGTGCCGGGGGCTGAAGGCTGCGTGCCTACATCGTCCAGAACATGGCCACGGTGAGCACCACCATGGCCACCGTGGTAATCCAGGCGACGGCGTTATAGAGGCGGGAGTTGACGTATTCGCCCATGAGCTCCCGGTTGTTCACCAGGCGCAGCATGAAGAAGAGGATGAAGGGCAGCAGCACGCCGTTGATCACCTGGGAGAGCACGGCGACGCGCAGCAGGGGGAAATCGGGAATGAGGACGACCCCGGCGCCGGCCGCGATGAGCGTGGTGTAGAGCCAGTAGAAGAAGGGCGCCTCGGAAAAACTCTTGTCCAGCCCGGACTCGAAGCCCAGGCCTTCGCACACGGTGTAGGCGGTGGAAAGAGGAATGATGCAGGAGGCAAACAGCGAGGCGTTGAACAGCCCCGCGGCAAACAGGATGGAGGCGTAACGGCCGGCGAGCGGGCGCAGGGCCTGGGCGGCGTCGGCCGCATCGTGAATCTGGGTGTAGCCGGCGGAGTTGAGGGCGGCGGCGCAGGCCACCACGATGAAGCCGGCCACGATGGGAGCGAAGATGGAGCCCACGATCACGTCAATGCGCAGGGCGCGGAAATTGCGCATGGTGACCCCCTTTTCCACCACCGAGGCCTGCAGGTAGAACTGCATCCAGGGCGCGATGGTGGCCCCGATCATTCCGGTGATGAGGAACAGGTAAGCCGGGTTGGTGATGGGCGTCTGCGAGGGGCGGGGCACCGTGCTCAGCAGGGCCTTGAACCAGTCGGGGCGGGCCAGCACCCCGGCGACGATATACGCGATGTAAAAGCAGGAGGCGACCAGGAACACCTTCTCCATGCTCTTGTAGGTCCCCTTCACCACCATCCACCAGACCACGGCGGCGCAGATGGGCACGTAGACGTACTTGGATTGCCCGAACAGCTCCAGGCTGGAAGCCACTCCGGCAAAATTAGCCACGATGTTGCCGAAGTTGGTCACCACCAGGGCCAGCATCAGGAGGAAGGTGGTGCGCAGCCCGAACTCTTCGCGCACCAGGTCGCTCAGGCCCTTGCCGGTGACGGCGCCCATGCGGGCGCCCATTTCCTGCACCACGATCAGCGCAATCATCATGGGCGCGATGGCCCACAGCAGGGAGTAGCCGAACTGGGCCCCGGCGAAGGAGTAGGTGTAGATGCCGCCGGCATCGTTGTCTACGTTGGAGGTGATGAAGCCCGGCCCCACGACGGAAACGAAGAGCAGGATCCGGACCTTCCACAGTTTGAGCCAGCGCATTGGCAGCCGTCGTCCACCGAAGCAGCGGCCCCAGAATAAATGCGGGCGGGAAATCAGGCCAGCGATAAAACAGTAAAAATGGAGATTGTTACAATGCTCCCATGGCGAAGCGGCCCCGTTACACCCCGCGCTACACAGAAGACCACGCCCGCGCCGGGCTTAAGGCGCGGTTTCCGGAGATCGAGACCTGGCCCAACCAGTTCCCTGCCTACGAGATCGTGATTGACGTCCCCGAGTTCACCTCGGTGTGCCCCAAAACCGGGCTGCCCGACTTCGGGGTGCTCACCATCCGTTACATGCCGGCGCGGCGCTGCCTGGAGCTGAAATCGCTGAAGGAGTACCTGCTCGCCTACCGCAACCTGGGCATCTTCCAGGAGAACATCGTGAACCGCGTGCTGCAGGACGTGGTGCGCGCGGCGCGCCCCCGCTGGGCGGTAGTGAAGGGAGAGTTCCGGCCGCGGGGCGGCATGGGGACGGTGGTCGAGGCCAGGTGGCCGAGAAAAAAGTAAGCACTTGGCACTTGGTATTTGGCACTTGGCTCCTTGAGCTTCCCTTGATCGGCCAACGCTAGCGGTGCCAAATGGCCAAATGCCAACTGCTAAGTGCCGAGTGCTGATTCCTGTATAGTCCCGACCCATGGCGCAAACGCCGGAGACGTACCCCGCGCCGCCCAAGAACGACCGCCGCACCATCTTCGGGTGGTGCATGTACGACTGGGCAAACTCGGCCTACATCACCACCGCCATCACCCTGCTTCCTATTTACTTCGCCAACTTCGTGGTGGGCCCCAACGGAGTGATGCTGGGCGGGAGGCACTTTGCGCCGGACGCGCTCTGGGCCTTCCTGGTGGGGGCCACCGATTTTCTGGCCTTTATCTGCGCGCCGGTATTGGGGGCGATTGCGGATTTTGCCGCCGCCAAGCGGCGCTTCCTGCTGTTTTTCGCCTACCTGGGTTCGCTGTTTACGATCCTACTCTATTTCACCCACTCGGGCGATCTTTACCGCACGGTGTTCTTCTTTGCCATCGCGCAATTGGGCTACATCAACGCCAACGTGGTGTACGACGCCTTCCTGCCGCAGATCTCCAGCGAAGACAAGATGGACTGGGTTTCCGGCAAGGGCTACTCCTTCGGCTACGTGGGCGGCGGGATCCAGTTCGGGCTGGCGCTGCTGCTGGTGAGCTTTCATGAAAAAGTGGGGCTGGGGCAGGAGGATGCGATCCGCATTGGCATTGCCAGCGCGGGCATCTGGTGGGCGGGGTTTACGCTGTTCACCGCGCGTTGCCTGAAAGAAGCGCCGTCGTCCAGCGAACTTCCGGAGCGCTTGCGGCGCTGGCCCAAGCTGCTGGCCTATCCCGCCTTGGGGATTTCCCGCACCTGGCAGACCACGCTGCATGTGCGCCGCTACCGCCACCTGGTGCTGTTCCTGGTGGCGTTCATGCTCTACAACGACGGCATCCAGACGGTGATCGTGATTGCCGCTTCCTACGGCGCAGTGGAACTGAAGCTGCCGCCCTCCGCGCTGATGATCACCATCCTGATCATCCAGGCGGTGGCCACGGTGGGGGCCGTGGTCTTCAGCCGGCTGGCCCAGCGCTTTGGCACCAAGCGCACCATCATGCTCAGCCTGGTGTTGTGGTCGGGGGTGGTGATCTACGCCTACTTCATCCACACCAAGACGGAGTTTTTTGCGCTGGGCATGGTGGTGGGGATCGTACTGGGAGGATCGCAGGCGCTGAGCCGGTCGTACTACGGCTCCATGGTTCCGGAAGCGGCCAGTGCCCAGTTTTACGGGTTCTACACCGTGTTCTCAAAATTCTCGGCCATCTGGGGGCCGGTGACTTTTGGGCTCATCAAGCAGACCACGGGCTCGTCGCGCCTGGCCATCATTTCGCTGATCGTTTTCTTTGTTGCCGGGCTGATCCTGCTTTCCCTGGTTGACGAGAAGAAGGCGCGCGAGGCCCGGGCTGCGGAAGCGTTCTAGAGATTGACGATTGCCGATTGACGATTGATGATGGCTCGCGTGCCTTCCCGGCGGGTACCGTTCGCTCCATGATGACCTTCCTGTGGGTTCTGGGAATTCTTCTGGCGGCGGTTTGGGTGCATTGCGTGGTGGACGCCGCTCGCGGAGCGCCCACGGTGGCCGACATTGCCACGCCCGAGTGGGACCGCGCGCTGCCCCAGGAAGCGGTGCCGCGGGTGAGCATCATCGTGCCCGGCCGCGACGAAGAAGAGCACGCCGAGGCGGCGCTCTCCAGCCTGCTGGCGCTCGACTATCCCAACTACGAAGTTATCGCCGTGAACGACCGCTCCTGCGACCGCACGGGCGAGATCATGGACCGGCTGGCGGCGGGCGATGCGCGCCTCCGGGTACTGCACATCGCCGATCTTCCTGCGGGCTGGCTGGGCAAGACGCACGCCCTGTGGCGCGCGGCGCAGCAGACCCAGGGCGAGTGGCTGTTGTTCACCGACGCCGACGTGAGCTTCCGTCCCGATGCGCTGCGGCGCGCCCTGGCCTACGCCCAGCAAGAGCGTGCCGATCACCTGGTACTCATCCCCACGCCCCTTCTGCACAGCGTGGGAGAGCGCATGTTGCTGGCTTTCTTTCAGTCGCTCTTCTTCTTTGGGCACCGGCCCTGGAAGGTGGCCGACCCCAAGGCGCGCGACCACATGGGCGTGGGGGCGTTCAACCTGGTGCGGCGCAGCGCCTACGAAGGCATCGGGACACACCAGGCGCTGCGCATGGATGTGCTGGACGACATGAAGCTGGGCAAACTGGTCAAGCAAAAGGGATTCGCCCAACGTAACGTAGTGGGACGCGGCCTGGTGACCCTGCACTGGGGGCGGGGCGCGATGGGCGTGGTCCGCAACCTAACCAAGAACATGTTCGCGCTCATGCTTTACCGCTGGCCGCGCACTCTGGGCGCGGCCTTTCTGCTGCTGCTGCTGAACCTGGGACCGTTCGCGGGCGCGTTGCTGGCCCCGGGTTGGTCAAGAACCGGTTACGGCGTGGCGGTCGCGGCCATCGCCGTGCTCTACTCCGGCATTGCCCGCCACCTGGGCATCTCCAGGCTGTACTTCCTGCTGCACCCGGCGGCGGGATTGTTGTTTACCTACACCCTGCTGCGCTCTGCCCTTCATGTTGCGCGCAACGGGGGCGTGGTGTGGCGGGGGACGAAATATTCACTGGAGGAGTTGAGGAAAGGACTGGTGTAGGAGGCATGAGGAAAAAAAGGGGAGAAGCACGGTCTTCATGTGCGACGTTTGATGTTTGATGTGTGATGTGCAAGGTTTTCATAAAACTGAGCACTGCTGCCCCCAACATCACACATCGCACATCACACATCGCACATGACTCACTCGCTTTCGCCTTCGCCGGGGGTCTGTTGCTTGTCGAGCTTGAGCGTGGTGGGCGCCGGGTCGCGCTTGCGCTTGCCCTGCTTGGCGCTCTTGAATTTGCCGGCGCGGTGGCGGCCGTGGCGGGAGGCGTCGTAGGTCTTGGGCGGAGGCGGGAGCTTGGCGGCTTCGCCGTAGAGCTGGCGGGAGTTGCGCAGGATGATCTCCGGGCGCCCGTCGTACATGCGGATTTTCCCGAAGACCTCGATGGTCTTGCCCGCGAGCAGGCGCACGTCGCCTACGTCGCGCAGGTCTTTGGCAAAAACCACCACCGTAAACGGACACTTGGTGTAGTCGGCGCAGTAGTTCAGAAACCAGGCGCCGTTTTTCGACTCCTTCACCGCGATCACCGTACCCCGGACGCAGGTTTCGTCACCGACCTTCTTGGGGGCTTCTTCGATGGGGATGCACTTGGCGAAGGCGGCCGGGCCGGCGAGAAAAACCAGGCCCAGGATCAATCGACGGCAAGGAACCATGGAGTACATAGCACTGCCAACTTCCAGGCGCGGGTGGACGGGCAGCCACGCCCGGCCCGCCCCGCCAGAAGCTCGGGGCGGGCCGACGGGAAACTACTTGGCGAAGGCCGCGATGGCCGTCGCTTCGTCGTCCTTGATGTCGAACACCGTGTACAGCTTGGTGATCTGGAGCAGGTCGTGGACCTTCTTGGTCAGGTTGAGCAGCTTGAGCTCACCGCCGCCGTTGCGGACGGTGGTGAAAGCGCTGACCAGCTCGCCGATGCCCGAGCTGTCAATGTAGGTGACGTCGCCCAGGTTCAGCAGGATCTTCTTGTCGCCCTTGGAAAGCAGGTCGCGGATGGTGTCGCGCAGCACCACGCTGCCTTCTCCCAGCGTGATGCGCCCGCTGAAGTCCACCACGGTAACGCCGTCGACCTGCCGCGTACTGGCTTTCATGCTCACTTGCTTTCCTCCTTGGCGCCCGCCGGGTCGCCCATGACCTTGACCAGTGTAATCTCCGTGCCCGGAGAGAGTTCGCGGAACCGCACCTCGTCCATGAAAGAGCGGATGAGGAAGATTCCCCGTCCCGACTGCTTCAGCAGGTTCTCCGGCGCCAGGGGGTCCGGAACCGTATCCGGATTGAGCCCGTTGCCTTGATCGGCGACGCGGATCACCAGCGATTCGCCGCTGATCTCGTAAGAAACGCTGACCTTTTTCTTGGGGTCGTAGGCGTTCCCATGCAGCACCGCGTTCACTGCCGCCTCGCGTACTGACATGGCGATGCGCTGGCAGCTATCCTCGTCGAAACCGGCCTTGGCGGCAAACTCCTCGGCCTTTTGCTCGGCTACGTTCACGCTGTCCAGGGTTGAGTCCAGCGTGTAGCTGACCCGGTCTCCGGTCATCCTGGAAATGATCCACCCGCCGTCCCGGCGCCGCGACGCCCTGTATCGCCACTTCCGGGCCAGGGCGACACTTCCGCACCGGCTCCGAGCGAAGCGGTAGTTTGCCTGTGGGAAGCGGAGTTTGTCAAACCCGGCCGGGCCCCAGCGTGCCCAAAGCAGCAATGACCCCGCGCCCGCGGTTTGCTGTATGCTCGCCGCCATGGCGCACCTGGCCCTCTCCGAGCTGCTGGGAACGCCGGTGGTGGACTCCACCGGCGCCCCCGGCGGACGGGTGCGCGAGGTGGCGCTCTTCCCTCAGGAGGACCCGGCGCGCGTGCATGCGCTGGTGGTGCGGTCGGGCTCGAGCGATCGCCTGCTGCCGTGGCGGTGCCTGGCTTCCGTCTCGGCGCAGCAGGTGCGCGCCTCCATCCCGCTGGCCGAATGGCCGCCCTTCAACGGCGCGGAAGGACTGCTGCTGCTGGAGCGCGACCTGCTGGACCAGCAGATCATTGACATCAACGGACGCAAAGTGGTGCGGGTGAACGACGTGGACTTCCAGCAGACCTTTGCCAACAACGACGCCATGCTGAAGGTCCTGGAAGTGGACGTAGGACTGCGCGGCGCGGTGCGGCGCCTGCTGAAGGGCCTGGTCCCGGCCCGGGCGCTGGAAGGCCTGGTGAATACCCTGCCGGCGCGCGTGATCCCCTGGGAGTTCGTGGACCTGATCGAAACCGATCCCTCGCGCCGGGTCAAGCTGAAGATCGCGCACGACCGCCTGGCGCTACTGCATCCCGCCGACATCGCCGACATCATCGAAGAACTCTCTCCCGCCGAGCGCGGGGCGGTGATCGAGAGCTTGAACGAAGAAGTGGCCGCCGGGGCGCTGGAGGAAGTGCATCCCAAGCTGCAGGTTTCCATCGTGGAGTCGCTGGATACCGAGCGCGCCGCCGACATCATGGAGGAGATGGACCCGGACGCTGCCGCCAACCTGCTGGGCGGCCTATCGGAAGAAACCAGCGAGGAAATTCTGGAGGAGATGGAGCCTCAAGAGCGCGAGGACGTGGCCGAACTGCTGGAGTTCAAGGAGAACACCGCCGCCGGCCACATGACCACGGACTTCATCGCCGTGCCGCGCAGCGCCACCGTGCACGACGTGATCGAGATCATGCGCCACTTCGAGGGCAGCGTGGAGGTGATTTCCACCATTTTCGTGTTCGGGCCGGGGCGCAAGCTGCTGGGTTCGGTGCCCCTGGCGCGCATGGTCCTGGCCCCCACCCCCAGCAAGATGGGCTCGCTGATCGTGGAACCCATGATCTCCTGCCCTGCCGGGGCCAGCGAGAAAGAAGCCGCCGAGCTTTTCGACAAGTACAACCTGCTCTCCCTGCCGGTGGTGGACCAGCAGGGCCGGATCACGGGCGTGATTACCGCCGATGACGTCATCAGCCTGCTGCGCGCGAAGTTGTAACCGCCCGCGAGACCTTCCGCCGGCTGCTCAATCGCGGGGCCTTCACTTCGCCCACGCCATTCCGTCCGGCTCGGTTCCGGTGGTGAAGGTTTTCACC
>CAZXVY010000016.1:0-19080 GCA_964644115.1 uncultured Terriglobales bacterium | reverse complement strand
AGGCCATTGCCGTGCCCGTCCGCGAGAAGGCGAAGGCCGCTTAGGAACGCGGCTCCACGCCAGGAGCCCGGAACAAGAAAACGCCCGGGGACGATGTGGCGGAAGCTTCGGGTCATCTCCCCGGGCGGTGTTGTGTTGGTTCGAGGCAGCCCCGCCCCGAACGCCAGTGACCCAAGTCACATGGTGTGGGGACCAGCAGCGCTATGCTCAATGCCGAAGGCCGGCGAGGCTTCCTAGGGTTGCTTCCTGTCGGCCTCAGTCCTTCAAGGATGGGCGCCGATGCTCTCCACCCGGCTCGCGACCGACAACTCGGATGTCGGCGGCTCTTCATCCTCGGCCGGGGGCCGCGGACTGAGTTCTGTCGAAGCCGCCTACCGGCTGCGGCGGGACGGTCCCAACCTGCTGCCCGTCGAGCCCCCGGTCCCGCTGTGGCGCGAGATGGCCGCGCAGCTCTTTCATTTCTTCGCGGTGATGCTGTGGATCGCAGGTGGGTTGGCGATCCTGGCCGGCATGGCGCAACTGGGTATTGCGATCTTCGCGGTCATTGTGGTCAACGGCCTGTTCGCCTTTATCCAGGAGTATCGCGCCGACCGGGCCACGGCACGCCTGCGCGACCTGCTGCCACGCCGCGCCGCAGCAATCCGCGACGGCCTTCCCGTTGAGCTGGACGTCACCGAACTGGTGGTCGGCGACTTGGTGCTGCTGCGGGCCGGCGACCGCATCTCGGCGGATGTGCGCCTGGCGGAAGTTCACGGCCTCTCGGTGGACACTTCCCTGCTGACCGGCGAAAGCGTTCCGGTAACCCCTGAAGCGGGCGACCCGGTCCATGCCGGAACCTTCGTGGCGGAGGGAGAGGGTGCCGGCCAGATTGTCGCCGTTGGCTCTAGCACACGCCTGGCTGGCATCGCACAGCTGACGCGCACCGTGCGTCGGCCCCGCAGCCCGCTGGCCCGCGAACTGGACTACCTGGTGAGGGTGATCGCGCTGATAGCGGCTAGCGTGGGCCTGTTGTTCTTCGTGGTCGCCGAACTCGTGGGCATTGCGCGCACCGACGCCCTGCTTTTTGCCATCGGCGTGACCGTGGCGTTGGTGCCCGAGGGCTTGCTGCCGACGGTGACGCTGTCGCTCGCCATGGGCGCGCAACGCATGGCGGCCAGCCGTGCGCTGGTCCGTCGGCTGGAGTCGGTCGAGACCCTGGGCTCCACCACCTTCATCTGCACCGACAAAACCGGCACCCTCACCCGCAACCAGATGGCAGTGGTGGAGGTCTGGACACCGGCGGGCACCGCTCGCATCGAGGGCAGCGGCTACGAACCCGCCGGAAAAGTGCATGCGGAAGGCGAGGTGGCGTCCGCCGCGCTACGCGAGCTGGCCCTGGTGGCCGGGCGCTGCTCCAGCGGCCGCGCCGTGCTGCGCGAAGGCCGCTGGATCTCGCAGGGCGATCCCATGGAAGCGGCGCTCTGGGTACTGGCCCGCCGGCTGGATCTGGACCTCGAGGCCGAAGAGAGGGCGCGGCCCATCACCCGCCGCGCCCCTTTTGATTCTCGCCGCAGGCGCAAGTCGGTGGTTGCGGGCGACCGCCTATATCTGCAGGGCGCGCCCGACGCGGTACTCCCGCTCTGTAACCGCACCGAGGGCGCGCCGGAAGCTTTGCTGCGCATGGCCCAAAGGGGGCTGCGCGTGCTGGCGGTAGCGGCGCGGACGTTCCCGCCGATGGCCGCGTGCCCCACCGGGCAGCTGGAGACGGAACTCAACCTGCTGGGCTTGGCAGGTGTCGAAGACGCACCCCGTCCGGGCGTCTCCGATGCCATCGCGGCCTGCCGCGCGGCGGGTATTGGGGTGGCCATGGTCACGGGCGACCATCCCACCACCGCCTCCGCCATCGCCCGTGAGATCCGGCTGAGCGGCGATGAGCCCTTCGTGGTCGAAGGTCCGGATCTACCGCGGGACGAAGCCGTGCTGGGCGCTCTGGTAGACCGCGATGGCATCGTCATCGCGCGCGTGAGCCCCGAAGACAAGCTGAGGATCGCACGGGCGCTTCGCAAGCGCGGCCACGTGGTGGCCATGACCGGCGACGGGGTCAACGACGGCCCCGCGCTCCGCGAAGCCGATATCGGCATCGCCATGGGGCGCACCGGAACCGATGTCGCCCGCGAAGCCTCCGACCTCGTACTGCTTGACGACGATTTCTCCACCATCGTGGCTGCCGTGGAGCAGGGCCGCGCCGCCCACGCCAACCTGCGCCGCTTCCTCACCTACCACCTGACCGACAACATCGCCGAGCTGACCCCGTTTGTGATCTGGGCGCTCTCCGGCGGACGCTTCCCGCTGGCCCTGGGCGTGTTACAGATACTGGCACTGGATATCGGCACGGACCTGCTGCCGGCGCTGGCGCTGGGCGCGGAACCGCCCCGCGCCGACGTTCTGCGCCAGCCGCCTGCGCGCCGACACCTGCTCGACTGGCCTCTGTTGGTGCGCGCCTTCGGTGTCCTTGGTCCGGTGGAATCGGCCGTGGCGATGGCCGCGTTCCTGGCAAGCTTTGTGGCCTTGGGATGGCGGCCCGGCGGCATCTTCCCAGACGCTGCCGCATTGCCGGCGGCGTCGGGTGCTGCGTTCACCGCGGTGGTGATCGGACAGATGGCAAACGCCTTCGCCTGTCGCAGCAGCCAGCAGTGGCCCGGCGCGCTGGGCTGGACCGGCAACCGGCTGCTGCTGCTGGCGGTGGGCGTCGAATTGATCGTGCTTATGCTGTTCCTGCACATCGGTTGGCTGGCCCGGCTGCTGGGGCATGCGCCGCCCAGCCTCGCCGGCGCGGCGGTCGCGCTGCTGGCGTTTCCGGCCGTGCTGGCTGTGGACGCAGGATACAAGTGGTGGAAGCGCGGACGGCGTCTCCTGGCCCACGCCTGAGGGCGCCGATGCGGCACGACACTCCGGATCCGACCCGGGCCTCAATCTCTCCTGCCTGGCTTTAAGTGTCCGCACTCACGGTCAGCACCGGACAACGCGCCCGGTCCGCGACCTTGTGGGCGGTGGTTTCGCAGAGAAACAGGGCAGCGTGTACACCCAGCACGATCAGGTCGGCATCGTGGAAAGCGGCAGCGCGCAGGATGTTGTCCACCGGCGAGCCGAAGCGGACGTCGAAATCCGGTTCACACCATGCCTCCGCCGCTGCTGGAACCAGCGCCCGCAACTGATCGCGAAGCGCCCGCTTCAGCGGAAGCAACTCTTCCATTGTGCTGCCTGCCGGCTCCACGTGCACCAGCGTCAAGTGCGCCTGATGTTCCTGGGCCAGCGAGACGGCATAGGCGGCGGCTCCCAGCGCGCCCTCTTCCAGGCTGGCGCCGTAAACGATCTTGCGAAATTCGATGACGCTCGGCAAAGGCCGCCGGATCCGGGGCCCTACCGTCAGTACGGGACAGGGCGCGAGGCGAAAGATTTGCTCCGCCACCGATCCCTGCAGGGCCCTTCTCAGGCCGGTCCGGCCCGTGGTTCCTACCACGATCAAGTCCGCGTTGTGGCGAGTCACCATCTCTCCCAGTTCTTCCCATACCTCCCCGCGGCCCAGCAGGGCCTGGTGCGGGATGCCCTGCAGCGCGCTGGTTCCCAGCAGGCCCGCCATCTTCTTGGAGGCCGGTGGAAGCTGTGCTTCCGAGGAGACCACATGCGCCAGATGGAGCGTGGAATCGTAGCGGCGGGCGAGGGCCGCGGCATAGGCCAGAGCCGCCTCTGAGGACTGCGAGAAGTCAGTGGCTACCAGGATGTTCCGCCAAGTCACCCGCGTTTGCGCATCCAGCAGCTTCATACTCCCTCCTCCCGCCGCCGTGGGCGGCAGCTTTACCACCTCATGGCCAGCCTAGAGGAGGCAGCGGCGGTGGGCTATGACGAAGGTCACCAGGGAAAGTGATGTACATCACCGGAGCCGATTGGGTCTGCGGTCAGGCGCCGGTCCGATGCGGCCTGCGCCACAGCTTGAGGATTTCAAACCCAGCGACACTGAGGGCGGCCGCGGTCGCACAGACCAGCAGTCCGGCCGGCGAGAGTGGGGCAACACGGAACAGGTTCTGCAGCGCAGGAACGTAGAGCAGCAGGCTGAGGGTGGCCAGCGCTCCCCACCGTAATCCACCAGAGCACGGGGTTGCGGCGCGCCAGGAAGCATTGTAGGTCTCTTCTTTCAGGGAGTCGCCACAGAAAACCCGATGTTGTCCGAGCAGCCAAAGATCGCCCGGCTGGCTGACGCGCGACCTGCCTTGTCGAAGGCGGCGCGGCCCTGCGAATCCCGGCGGCGGAGCCGACGTGTCCTGGCGCACAGACCCCTGTGTGCGCATGCCCTATCATTAGGCGCAGGGCATGAACCACTGGCACACAAGCTCGTTCGAGGAGGTACTGCGGCACTTGGGGGTGGACGCTGCAGGCGGGCTGGCACAGGCGGAAGCGGCGCGGCGCCTTCGCGTCCACGGCCCCAACGAGCTGGAGGACCGCGGCGCCAAGAGTCCGTGGCGCATCCTGTGGGAGCAGCTCACGGCGACCATGGTGCTGGTGCTGCTGGCCGCGGCCGCCGTGGCGGTCCTTCTGCGCGATTACAAGGACACGATCGCCATCCTGGCCATCGTCGTCCTGAACACGGTGCTCGGGTTCACGCAGGAGCACCGCGCCGAGCGGGCGCTGGCGGCTCTGCGCCGGCTGGCGCAACCCGCAGTACGCGTGCGGCGCGACGGGCGCGTGCAGGTGCTCCCCGCGCGCTCCCTGGTTCCCGGCGACATCGTCCTCCTCGAAGCCGGGAACCTGGTTCCCGCCGATGCTCGCCTCATCGAGACCGGAAGCCTGCGTGTGCAGGAGGCCGCGCTCACGGGCGAATCCGAACCGGTGGACAAGACCACGGCTGCGCTCACCACGTCCGAGTTGCCGCTCGGCGACCGCAGCAACATGGTGTTCGCGGGAACCATTGTCACCTACGGCCGTGGCGAGGCCGTGGCCGTCGCCACCGGAACCAAGAGCGAACTGGGCCGCATCGCGGAGATGATCCAGACCATCACCGCCGAGCCCACGCCGCTGCAGAAACGCCTGGACGTGCTCGGCCGGCGGCTGGCGGGTTTCGCGCTGGTCGTGGTCGCCGTAATCTTTGCACTCGGCCTGCTGCGCGGCGAGCCCATCCGGCAGATGCTGCTCACGGCTGTGAGCCTGGCGGTGGCGGCGGTGCCGGAGGGGCTGCCCGCCGTAGTCACGGTCACACTCGCCCTCGGGGCGCAGCGCATGCTGCGTCGCAGGGTGCTCATCCGCAAGCTGCTCGCGGTGGAGACGCTGGGCTCGGTCACGGTGATCTGCTCCGACAAGACCGGCACGCTGACCGAGAGCCGCATCACTGTCACCGTGCTGGAGACCAGCGGCGGCCGGCTCAACTTGGCCGCGCACCGGATGGGCGCCGAGGACACGGCGAACGCGGCCGTCCTTCGGCAGCATCCTGCGGTGACGCTGCTCCTGGCTGGGGGCGCCCTGTGCAACGACGCGCACCTGGAGCGCGCTCCGGACAAGCCGCATGACTTCACGGCGCTCGGCGATCCTACGGAGACTGCCCTGGTGGTGGCCGCCGCGCGCATGCACCTGCCTAAGCCCGAACTGGAGCGCGCCCTGCCGCGGGTCGCCGAGTTGCCGTTCGATTCCGAACGCAAGCGTATGACCACCATCCATCGCATCCTGGCCGATGGTCGCCCGCCGGCCGCTGCCGACGCCCTGCTCTCGCTGGAGCACGCGCTCCAGGGCGCCCCGCTGGTCGCCTTCGCCAAAGGCGCTGTGGACAGCCTGCTGCACATCTCCCCGCGCGTCTGGAGCGAGGGCCGCGTCGAGCCCCTGGACAACGGCTGGCGCCAGCGCATCCTGGCCGCCGCCGATCGCCTGGCGCAGGACGGCATGCGGGTGCTGGGCGTGGCCTTTCGCCCGCTCGCCGCCGTCCCCGCCGAGCTGGAGCGCGTGGAAGAGGATTTCATCTTCCTGGGCGTGACCGGCATGATCGATCCGCCGCGGCCGGAGGTGAGGGAGGCTGTGGAAACCTGCCGCCAGGCCGGCATCCGCCCGGTGATGATCACCGGCGACCATCCGCTCACGGCGCTGCACATCGCGCGCCAGATCTCGTTGATCGAGCACGGCCGGGCGTTGACCGGACTGGAACTGGCGCGCATGTCCGAGGCCGAACTCGGTCAGGCGGTCCAGGAGGTCTCGGTTTATGCGCGGGTTTCGCCGGCGCACAAGCTGCAGATTGTGCGCGCGCTGCAGTCGCGTGGGGAAGTGGTAGCCATGACCGGCGACGGCGTCAACGACGCGCCCGCCCTCAAGCGCGCCAACATCGGCGTGGCCATGGGCATCACCGGCACCGACGTCGCCCGCGAAGCCTCCGACATGGTCCTGCTCGACGACAACTTCGCCACCATCGTGGCGGCCGTGCGCGAAGGCCGCATCATCTACGACAACATCCGCAAGTTCATCAAGTTCCTGATGGCCACCAACTCCAGCGAGATATGGGTGATGTTCCTGGGGCCGCTGGTCGGCATGCCGTTGCCGCTTTTGCCGCTGCAGATCCTGTGGATCAACCTGGTGACCGACGGCCTGCCCGCCCTGGCCCTGGCGGTGGAGCCCGCCGAGCGCGATGTGATGCGCCGCCCGCCCGTGCCGCCCGGGCAAAGCATCCTGGCCGGCGGCCTGGGATGGCACGTGTTCTGGGTCGGCCTTTTGATCGCGGCGCTTTGCCTGGGAGCAGGGTATTGGCGCTGGGCGCTCGACGATCCCGCCTGGCAGACCCTGCTGTTCACAGCCCTCACCTTCACCCAGATGGCTCACTGCTTGGCCATCCGCTCCGGACGCGACTCACTGTTCACCGTCGGCATCTTCTCCAACCCGGCGCTTTTGGGCGCCGTTGCACTCACTTTCCTGCTGCAACTGGTGGTCGTGTACACGCCCTTCCTGCAGCCGTTCTTCGGAACCGTGGCGCTGTCCGTGGGTTGGTTGATGTTCGCCTTGGGCTTGAGTGCAATCGTTTTCTTCGCAGTGGAAGTGGAAAAGTGGATCGGCCGCCGCAGCGCATAGGGATACGACCCCGGTTGCGTCGCCGGCAGAGCCGCATGCCCGGCATGCCGCCGAATCTTTTCCCCAACCGGCTGCGGCCCAGGCTCTGTGACCCGCGTCACCAGCGCCAACTGTCACCGGTCACTGCTCGCCTTATCCCGGCTGCCTTAAAAAGATAGGTAGCTTCATGGAAAGGAGAACTGTCATGGCAACTCTTACGCAATCCGAATCTGTCGGGCTCCTCCCGGCAGGAAGCGCAATCATGAAGGGGCTGGTGTTTCGCGGCCCCAAGCAGATCGCATTGGAGGAAGTCCCCAAGCCCGAGCCCGGGTATGGCGAGGCGGTCATTCGCGTCACCCTCACTACCATTTGCGGAACCGACCTACACATTCTGCGGGGAGAGTATCCGGTGAAGCCGGGCTTGATCAACGGGCACGAGGCAGTGGGCATCATTCATGAGATCGGCCCCGGCGTAACCGGCTACCATGTGGGAGAGCGCGTGCTGGTGGGAGCGATCACTCCCTGCGGCCAGTGTGGACCGTGTCTCGGCGGCACTTGGGCGCAGTGCGGCGGCGCGCTCGGGGGATGGAAGTTCGGCAACACTATCAACGGTGCACAGGCGGAGTATCTGCTGGTTCCCAACGCTCAGGCCAACCTGGCCAGGATTCCCCAGGAACTCCGCGACGAACAAGTGGTGCTCCTGGCCGACATTGCGTCCACCGGTTTCTCGGCTTCCGAGAGCGCCCATCTGCAACTCGGCGACAGCGTGGCGGTGTTCGCGCAGGGGCCCATCGGACTCTGTGCCACCGCCGGCGCCAAGCTGAAGGGCGCAGGCTTTATTGTGGCCGTGGAATCCGACCCGGTGCGCATGCAGATGGCGCGGCGCATGGGCGCCGACGTGGTGCTCAACTTCGAGCAGGTGGACGTGGTGGAAGAAATCCTGCGCCTCACCCAAGGCCGGGGCGTGGACGTCGCCATTGAGGCCCTGGGCACACAGGCGACCTTCGAAAACGCCTTGCGTGTGCTGCGGCCGGGCGGAACGCTCTCCAGCCTGGGCGTTTATTCGCACCACCTCACGATTCCGCTGGATTCGTTCGCTGCCGGCATCGGCGACCAGAAGATCGTTACCACGCTCTGCCCCGGCGGCAAGGAACGGATGCGCCGTCTGATGGAGTTGGTGCGGCATGGCCGCGTGGACCTCACGCCTCTGCTCACGCACACCTTCGCACTGGACGACATTGTGGAGGCTTACCAGTTGTTCGGGGAACGCCGCGACGGAGTGATCAAGGTGGCCATCCAGCCCAGGCCCGCGGATGACCAGTGTTGACCACTACCCCGAAGTTGCAGCAGACTTCGAGGGACCGCCGGTGGGCACGGAGGAGATGGCTGGCGGCAGGAGGACTCAACCCATGCCAAGCTCGTCCCGCTCCACGGCGTCACTGGGCTTCTGGCCGTCCTGGGCGCACCACATCGGCGACCTGGTCTTTGGGGCCAACGACGGTATCGTCACCACCTTTGCCGTGGTCAGCGGGGTGAGCGGGGCCGCGCTCAGCCCGCGCGTGGCCATCATCCTCGGGTTCGCCAACCTGCTGGCCGACGGCTTCGCCATGGCCGCGGGCAGTTACCTGGGAACGCGCTCCGAGCAGGAGTACCAGATCAACATGAACGGCAGCATTGGCGAGGGGCGCATTCACGCCGCCGGCCACGGGGCAGCGATCTTTGTTGCTTTCCTGGCTGCGGGCAGCGTCCCGCTGCTGCCCCTGCTGTTCGTCCCCGTGGAGCAGAGCTTCCCAGTGTCGTGCGCGGCCACCGCGGTCATCCTCTTCACGGTGGGCAGCCTGCGCACCGTGGTGACGCGTGCCCGCTGGTTCATCAGCGGCCTGGAGATGCTGCTCATCGGATCGCTGGCTGCGGGGGTTTCCTATCTTGTCGGACACCTGCTGGGAGGTCTTGCATGAAGGTCCGCGAAACCCCCGAGGAGTGCGCTCCGGCGGCAAGCGGAGTAGCCTTGTCACGCCCTGTGGCTCCCGTCAGCGAACCCGTCCACGACGTGCTGCGCGCCGAACGCAAGCCCCTGGATGCCATTTTTGCGCCCCATTCCGTGGCCGTGATCGGGGCCACCGAACGCCCGGCCAGCGTGGGGCGCACCATCCTGTGGAACCTGCTGAGCAGCCCTTTCGGCGGCCCGGTGTTTCCCGTCCACCCCACGCGCTCCAGCGTTTTGGGCATCAAGGCGTATCCCACGATTGCGGCGGTGCCTGAGAAGGTGGATCTGGCGGTGGTGGTCACGCCTGCCGCCAGCGTGCCTGGAGTGATCGGAGAATGCGTGGACGCAGGCGTCAAGGGCGCCATCGTGATCTCCGCAGGTTTCAAGGAAACGGGAGCGGCGGGGGCGGAGCTGGAGCGCCAGATCCTGGAGCAGGCCGGCCGCGGACGCCTGCGTATCATCGGCCCCAACTGCCTGGGGGTGATGGCGCCCTTCAGCGGGCTGAATGCCACCTTCGCGCAGGGCATGGCGCGCACCGGCAAGGTGGCGTTTGTAAGCCAGAGCGGAGCCCTGTGCACCGCCATTCTGGACTGGAGCTTCCGCGAACTGGTGGGCTTCAGCGCCTTTGTTTCCGTCGGGTCCATGCTGGATGTGGGCTGGGGCGATCTCATCTATTACCTGGGAGACGATCCGCGCACGGAAAGCATCGTGCTCTACATGGAGTCCATCGGCGACGCGCGGTCGTTTCTTTCGGCGGCGCGCGAAGTCGCCCTCACCAAGCCCATCATCGTGATCAAGGCCGGACGGACGGAGCAGGCCGCCAAGGCGGCCGCCTCACACACCGGCGCCTTGGCCGGCAGCGACGAGGTGCTCGACGCCGCCTTCCGCCGCTGCGGCGTGTTGCGCGTGCAGAGCATCGCCGACCTGTTCTATATGGCGGAGGTGCTCTCCAAGCAGCCCCGCCCACGGGGCCCGCGCTTGGCCATCGTGAGCAACGCCGGCGGCCCCGGGGTTCTGGCCACCGACGCCCTCATTGCCGGCGGCGGAGAACTCACCCAGCTTTCTTCCCAAACGCTCAGCGCGCTGGACCAGTTTCTGCCCCCGCACTGGAGCCACGGCAATCCGGTAGACATCCTGGGTGATGCCGGCCCCGAACGCTACGCGCGCGCGCTGGACCTGGTTACGCGCGACGAAAACTGTGACGGCCTGCTGGTGGTGATGGCGCCGCAGGGCATGACCGATCCCACGGGCACCGCCGAGCAACTCAAACCCTTCGCCAACAGCACGGGAAAGCCGGTGCTGGCCAGTTGGATGGGTGGAACCGAGGCCGCGGCCGGCGAAGCCATCCTCAACCGCGCGGGCATTCCCACCTTTCCTTTCCCCGACACCGCTGCCCGCGCCTTCAACTACATGTGGCGCTACAGCTACAACCTGCGCGGGCTGTACGAAACTCCGGCCCTGGAAGACGAGGCGGGCGCGCCCGATCGGGCCCGCGCGGACGCCATCATCCAGCGCGCGCGGTCGGCCGGCCGCTCCCTGCTCACCGAGCCGGAGTCCAAGCAACTCCTCGCCGCCTACGGCATCCCCACGGTAGAAACCCGCGTGGCCCGCACGGCGGAGGAGGCGGTACAACTGGCCTCGGAAATCGGATATCCCGCCGTGCTCAAGCTGCTCTCGGAAACCATCACCCACAAGACCGATGTCGGTGGAGTGGCTCTCAACCTTGCGGACGAGGAGGCGGTTGGTCGTGCCTTCCGGGGCATTCAGGCGGCGGTCACGGAAAAGGCCGGACCCCAGCACTTCCAGGGGGTCACGGTGCAACCCATGGTCCGGCTGGAAGGCTACGAGCTGATTGTGGGGAGCAGCCTGGACCCGCAGTTCGGGCCGGTGCTGCTGTTCGGCGCCGGCGGGCAGCTGGTGGAGGTGAACCGCGACCACGCTCTGGCCCTGCCTCCGCTGAACACGACTCTGGCCCGGCGCATGATGGAGCAGACCCGCATCTTCACCGCCTTGCAAGGCGTTCGCGGCCGCCAGCCGGTGGATCTGGACGCCCTCGCCCAACTACTGGTTCGTTTCAGCCGCCTGGTGGCCGAGAACCCCGCCATCCGCGAGATTGACATCAACCCCGTGCTGGCATCGCCCGAACGCCTGCTGGCGCTGGACGCGCGCGTGCTCCTGCACCCGCCGCAGGTCACTGAGGAAGAGATGCCCCGCACCGTGATTCGCCCCTATCCTTCCCAGTATGTCGCGCAATGGACGATGCGCAACCGCGAAGCCGTGACCATCCGCCCCATTCGCCCCGAGGACGAGCCGCTCATGGTCTGGTTCCATCAGACGCTTTCCGAGCGCAGCGTCTTCCTGCGCTTCTTCCAACAGCTCCAGTTTGCGCAGCGCGCGGCCCATGAACGCCTCACCCGCATTTGCTTTATTGACTACGACCGCGAGATGGCGTTGGTGGTCGAGCGTCGGAACCCGCAGACGGCCCAGGCCGAGATCATCGCCGTGGGACGGCTGAGCAAGCTCCACGGCGCCAACCAAGCCGAAGTGGCATTTCTGGTGAGCGACCAGTTCCAGCACCTGGGCTTGGGCACCGAGCTGTTGCGGCGCCTGGTCCAAGTGGGCCGCGACGAAAAGCTCCAACGCATCCTGGGCTACATGTTGCCGGAAAATTACCCCATGCGGCACGTCTTCGAGAAGTTGGGCTTCCGCCTGGCGCCCGACCCGCGCGAGGAACTGATCGCCGCGGAACTCCAGCTCTAGCCACGACACCCCCTTTGCCACGGGTGAAAGGAAGGCGTGTGCCCTTCTCCATCCTCTGCACTCAGTGCCCAGCCCCTGTCCGCGTCTCGTGATGGCGGTCACGGTGGCCGGTGACCTCCATCACAGCCGCCTGTCCGCAGCGGCAGCTAAAGTCCCAGCAGAACCGGGATTGGAGCCGCCATCATGTCGTCTGCCTCCGAAGTTGCCCTGCCCGATCGCAAGGCTTCCCCAGCCCCCTCCTCGCAACCGAAGTTTCCCGGCCTTCGCTCGACAGCGGACGGTTCGGGAGCGGTGGTGTGGGTGGAGTCCCATATTTCGCAGGGCGCCTGCGCCTATCCCATCACGCCCTCCACGCCCATGGGCGATGGTTTCGCCCAGGAGTTCGCCAACGGAACGAAAAACCTGTGGGGTGAGTCCTTGCAGTTTTTGGAACCGGAGTCCGAGCACAGCTCGGCTACGGCCTGCGAAGGATTTGCGCTGGCCGGCGGCCGCGTGACCAACTTCACTTCCGGCCAGGGACTCATCCTCATGAAGGAAGTGCTGTACGTAATTGCGGGCAAGCGGCTGCCGGTGGTGTTCCACATCGGGGCCCGTGCACTGACCTCGCACTCGCTCAACGTGCACTGCGGGCACGACGACGTGATGGGGGTGGCCGACTGTGGTTGGGGCATGCTGTTCGGGCGGAACGCCCAGGAAGCCGGGGATCTGGCCCTGATCGCGCGCCGTGTGGCCGAGGCCTCGGAGACCCCGTTCTTCAACGTGCAGGACGGCTTCCTCACCACGCACACGCTGGAAACCCTGAACCTGCCCGAGCCTGAGTTGATGCTCGAGTTCATCGGCGCACCCGGAGACCGGCTACGCAACCTGTTCGACCCGCACCATCCCCTGCTCAGCGGCCCGGTACAGAACCAGGACAGCTACATGAAAGGCAAGGTGGCGCAGCGCTACTTCTACGAGCGCGTCGCGCCGGCGCTGGCCGGCGCCTTTAGCGAATTCTCACGGCTCACCGGCCGCCAGTACGGGTTGGTGCGCCCCTATCGCATGGAAGATGCCGAGTACGCCCTGGTGGGCATGGGCTCGATGATGGAAACCGCCGAGGCCACGGTGGATTACCTGCGCCAGCAGGGGCGGCGGGTGGGCGCGGTCACGGTGACCAGTTTTCGCCCCTTCCCGGCGCAACAACTGCTCCCCTTGCTGCTGCCTTGCAAGGCGGTGGCCGTGATTGAGCGCACCGACGTCCCGCTGGCTGAATCCAATCCTCTCACCACCGAGATCAAGGCTGCTCTGGCCGAAGCACACCTGGGCAACCCGGAGTTCGGTGTCTTCCCGCTGCCCCTGGTGTACTCCGGAGTGGCCGGGCTGGGGGGCCGCGATCTTCGCCCAGGACACTTCGTCGCAGCCGTGGATGCCATGGTCGGCCGCGATCCGCGCCGCCGCTTTGTGCTGGGCGTGAAGCATCCCGACGCGCTCCAGGTCACCTGCGATCCCGACGTGCGTCCCGCGGGTTCGTTCTCGCTGCGCGGCCATTCCGTCGGCGGCTTCGGTTCCGTCACCACCAACAAGGTGCTGGCCACCGTGGCCTCCGACCTGTTCGGCGTCTCGGTGCAAGCCTTCCCCAAGTACGGCTCGGAGAAGAAAGGCCTGCCCACGAACTACTTCCTCACCCTGGCGGACCGGCCTATCCGCCTGCACGCGGAGTTGAGCACGGTGGAGTTCGTCGCCATCCAGGACCGCAATGCCTTCCTGAATTCCGACCCGCTGGCCGGTCTGCGAGCGGGCGGCACCGTGCTGGTGCAGTCGGACCTGTCGCCGCAGGATTTGTGGCAAGGACTGCCGTCGCCGGTGCGCAAGGCGGTGCGCGAACGCGGGCTGCAGCTCCATGTGCTCGACGCGCAGCGCATCGGACGCGAATCGGCAAGCCGGGCCGACCTGCAGGTGCGCATGCAGGGCATTGTGCTGCTGGGCGCCTTCCTGCGCCTCACGCCCTTCCGCGAACGCGCCGGCCTGGACGAGGAACAGTTGTTCACCGCCCTGCGCCCTCCGCTCGAGAAGTACTTCGGAAAACGCGGCGAGAAAGTGGTGGAAGACAACCTGGCGGCGGTGCGCCGCGGCTACCACGAAGTGGCCGAGGTCTTGCCGCCCGCGGAAGACCAGCAAGCCGCCGCAGCCGTTCTTCCGGTCCATCACCGGCAGTGGCACTGCCCGGCGGCGCCCGACTTGGTTGCGCCCCAGTTCTGCGACCGCGTGGTGACTGGCTACAACCGTGGCCGGGATGAGGAGCTGGAGGCCGATGAGTACGCCGCCCGCAGCCTCATGCCGCCCTCCAGCGCCAACCTGCGTAGCTTCCGTCACCTGGCCCCGGAGATTCCTGTGTTTACCGCGGCCCAGTGCGTGGGTTGCATGGAGTGCGTAAACCAGTGCCCGGATACAGCCATTCTGGCCAAGGCGGTGCCCCCCGCAGCCCTGGATGAAAAACTGGCCTGTGTGGAGCGCCGGGAACTGCGCCATGAGCTGCGCGCCCTCTTCCTGGAGACCAGTAAATATTTCGAACTGCCCAGGAAGCGCGGCCAGGAAGGGGGATTGTTCGCCATCTTCGTGGATCCGGACAAATGCAAAGGATGCGGGGAATGCGTGGTGGCCTGCGGGTCGCATGATGCTCTGCGCATGGCGTCCAAGAAGGATGTTGTGGTCGAGTCTTACGACCTGGCCATGGACCTATACCATGCGCTGCCGGAAACGCCGGCCCACTTGCTCAATGAGAAGTCCTTGGGCGACATGATGCTGGCTTCGCGCTCCCTGCTGTACGCGGGTGGCGCGGGGTCCTGCATGGGATGCGGCGAAGCCACGGCCATCCGCCTGATGCTGGCCGCCACCGGCTTCGTCTACGGGGCCGGGGAAATGGGTATTGTGGCTGCCACCGGCTGCAACACGGTGTTCGGTTCCACCTACCCCTTCAACCCGTTTGCCATTCCCTGGACCAACTCGCTGTTCGAGAATGCCCCGGCGGATGCCATGGGCATCCGCTTGCGTTGGGACCAGGAGGGCCACCCCCAGCGGCGCTTGTGGGTGATCGGCGGCGATGGAGCCATGTTCGACATTGGTTTGCAGTCGCTCTCGCGCATGCTCGCCTCGGGCATGGACATCAAGGTGCTGGTGCTGGACACCCAGGTGTACTCCAACACCGGGGGGCAGGCTTCCACCGCCACCTTCACCAGTCAGGACGCTAAGATGGCCGCGGTGGGCAAGGCGCAGCCCGGCAAGCGCGAGCGCCGCAAGGAACTGGCGCAGGTGTTGATGGCCCATCCCAACGTCTTCGTAGCCCAAACCACGGCGGCGCACTTGAACCACTTTTACAAAGCGGTGCTGGCGGCCAATGAGTTTCCCGGCCCCGCGGTCCTGGTTTGCTACACCACCTGCCAGCCGGAACACGGGGTGCCGGACGACCAGTCGGTTACCCACGCCAAGATGGCGGTTGAATCCCGTGCCTTCCCCCTGCTGGTCTACGATCCGCGTGCTGGGGAGCGCATCCGCGAGCGGCTGAGCTTGCGCAGCAACCCGGCCCTCAAGGAAGACTGGATGCTCGATCCCAAGACCGGGCAACCGTTTGACTTCGTGAGCTTTGCGCGTACCGAGGGCCGCTTCGCGCGCCACTTCGACGGGGAAGGGCGTCCCGACGAGCCGCTTCTCTTCGCCCAGCAGGATCGGCTGGACAATTGGCGACGCCTGCAGGAACTGGCCGGCCTTCGCTGAGCGGGACCGGAGAAGCGGCGGGCCAGCTTCGCGCACCATGGTGATCCCTGTCACAGCAGGGCGTGACGCCAGTCACTGCGTCTCCTGAAGCTCTCCGCTAGGCTGCGTTCAGCAGTCGAACAAGGAGGGTTCATGCTCTCCAAATGCGCCAATCCGAACTGCGGAGTTCCCTTCCGCTATCTGCGGGAAGGCAAGCTCTTTCAGCTCTACACCGGGGTCGACCCGGGACCCGCAAGCGGCTCCGAGCAGAAAACCTCCCGGCCCATGGAGTACTTCTGGATGTGCGGCCGGTGCGCAGCCACGCTGCGCCTGGAATTTGAGAAAAAGAACGGGGCCGTCATCGTGCGCCTGGTGGCGCGCAGCGATGGGGATGGATACGTACCCGCCGGTTCCCACTCGGAGGCGGTGAAGCCCAAGGAAATCTCCCTGGAGAAAGATGACCGCGACCTGCTGGAGGTGCTGAAGTTCGAGCTCGACTTCGTGGAAAGCGGGGGTTACGGGCGCAGCGTCCACACTCCCCAGAAGGCCACCTCGATCTTCCAGGATTCCATCACCTGCATCAACTTCGGCGACCCCAAGCGCACCCACCCCTGCGAAGAGTGCTTGTTGATGCAGTTCGTGCCGGAGGAGCACCGCAAAGACAGGGTTCCCTGCCACCACATTCCGCTCAACACCCGGGGCGAGTCGGTGGACGATCTGGAGGGCTCCGACAACCAGCAGAATATGGAGGAAAACTTGGCCGTGTGGCTGCGCGCCGCCATCCGCCAGCTCGAGGCCGAACGCGCCAGCCGTCAAATCGAGTGAAGGAGGATCCATGAATGCCCTTCGGGAAGATCGCCCGCTCGCCAACCCCTCCCGAGTTTCCCGCCGTCCGCTGCTGAACCAGTTCAGCCTGCGGGCCGTCCTGTGGCGCGAGCTGGAGTTCCTGGAGCATAAAGGATACCGGCAGTTTCCCCAGATGCCCCGCCTGCGTTCGCTGTTCCGGGATTCGCCGAATTGTCCCCGGTACGGCAACCACTCCAGCGTGCCCTGCGAGGTCTGTCCCTGGTTTCGGTTTGTCCCGGCAGCCCGCCGCCATTGCCAGGTGCCGTGTCACTCCATCCCGCTGAATGCAGCCGGGGAAACAGTGGAGACTCTTACCCAGGGCGACCGCCGGCGCCAACTCGAGGTGTACCGCGACTGGCTGCTGCGCACGCTGCAAAGGATTGACGCCGAGCCCGATACCTAGCCCTTGTGGCTGCCGTAGTAGGACGGCAAGATAAGGAGGTTGCGCCATGATCCTTACGTATTATTTCGCTGCCTGGCTGGCGGCCGTGCTGCTTGCAGTTGTGGTGATTCGCGTGCTCCGTGGTGCCACTTTCTATCGCCGCTTCCAAGGACGACGCCTGGTCACCTGCCCGGCAACCAAGAAACCTGCCGCGGTCACGGTGGATGCCTCAAAGGCAGCAGTCTCCGCCGCCCTGGGGGAGGGTCGCCTGCGCATCCAGGACTGTTCTTGCTGGCCCCAACCCCAACCGGGCCAGGGAGAACGCCGGCGCTGCGGCCAGCAGTGCCTGGCGCAAATTGAGGCCGCGCCCGAAGATTGCCTGATCAAGACCATGGTCAATCGCTGGTACACCGGCAAGACCTGTGTTCTCTGCAAGTCCCCGATTGGCGAAGTGGACTGGCTCGGCCAGAAACCGGCGGTGATGGGGCTCGACCGAAACACGGTGCAGTGGGATGAGGTAACCGCCGAACACCTTCCCGAAGTGCTGGCCTCCTATCAGCCCGTGTGCTGGAACTGCCATGTCGCGGAGAGCTTCCGTCGCCAGCATCCGGAGCTGGTGGTGGATCGCGTGCGTAACTCGACGACTGCGAGTTAAGCGCGGGCCACTGGGGGGCGACGCTCTGACTTGGGGTGAGTAAAAGTAATAGAGAGCGCTGCCTCCAAGCGGGCGCAGAACCATCGCAGGCCCAAGATGTGGTCCAGTGACTTGCGTCACGCTGCCAGGTGATTGCAGTCACAGCCTTTTTCCTCGGCCAACCGTAGGGTTTGATCAGAACCGCGGGAGGGGACCATGGCATCCAAGTGCGCGAACCCGGAATGCTCGATTCCATTCTTTCCCCTGGGCGAGGGCAAGCTATTCCAGTTTTTGCAGGAACGGGAACGGAACCGCCCCGACGGTTCTGGGTCTCCTCGCACCCTGGAGCACTTCTGGCTCTGCGGTCAGTGTGCGGTCACGCTGAGGTTGCTCTTGGAGAATCAGGATGGCGCTGTGGTCCCGCGGCTGGTACCCATGGGTAGCGGAGACCTTCCGACTCCCAGCATCAAATTGGAAACCACCGCCGGTCCCGCAGTAGTGGATGAACGGGACCCGCTCGAGCTGCTGAAGCTGGAACTCAATTTTCTGAACGCCGGAGGCTATGGGCGATCGGTTCGGTTGCCGCAGCGCCCGACCTCCATTTTCCGGGACTCGCTCACCTGCATTAACTTCGGGGACCCCAACCGCACGCACCCCTGTGAGGAGTGCGCGCTGATCCAGTTCGTTCCGCCGGAACGCCGCCAGGAGAGCGTCCCCTGCCATCACATCCGGTTGAACGACCGGGGTGAAACCGTGGACCGCCTGGAAACGCGCGCGAACCAGTTCCTTCTGGAAGACGCCGTCGCCGGCTGGCTGCGCTCCACCATCTGGGAAATTGAGCAGGAGAGGGCGCGGCACCCGGAGTGGCGGAAGGCCGGCTAAAGGAGAAGCCATGACCGAAGCAAGGCGGAAACAGATCCTGCTGGTGGACAACGAGGAAGACGTGCTGGTTCTCCTCGAGCACGCCCTGGAGACGGAAGGTTATGAGACCACCACTGCCTGGAGCGGCCGCCAGGCGCTGGAGTTGCTGGCGGGGCGGAGCTTCGACCTGGTGGTTCTGGACGACCAATTGTCGGACTTTTGCGCCGAGGAGTTGCTGAAGCAGCTCCATTCCTGCAGCCGAAGCATTCCGGTGATCGTCACCCAGAACCCTGGCGCGCCGCCCAGTACTGCCGAGCGCTATCTTTCGTTGGGGGCGTGCAGAGTCGCGCTCAAGCGTTCACCCCACCAGATTCAGGCGTGCGTGGACCAGGTGTTGCCGGCGGCGTAGCCCAGAATGGCACAGAGCGCTGAAAAAGACGTCCTTTTTCGGCTTGACTCCGCGACCGCAAGTGCTGTGATATAAGTCACTGACGGTGTTTGTCGCCTTACGTACAGTGCAGTAACAACTCCTGTTGTGGGGGTGAGGCGTGGTTCCATCGAGTTCCCTGCGAGTTGCGCTGCTCAGCGGTTTCCTCCTTTACGTGGTTCTGGCGCCAACTTCCTTTCTTGACCCGCCGGCGGCGGGAGCTGCGAGCGCGCGCGCCGCGGACGCTTCTCCCGGACCCAGCCCGCAGGCCAAGGCCGCGCCGGGCAGTGATTACGCGGGGACCGAAACCTGTGTAGGCTGCCACGAGGACCAGCAGAACCGTTTCAAGAATACGGTCATGGGCAAGATCATGGCCCGGCCCCGCACCGCGCTGGAAGGCC
>CAZXVY010000015.1:16099-19194 GCA_964644115.1 uncultured Terriglobales bacterium | reverse complement strand
GCAGCGAAGCGGACGCCGCCAATCTGCCGCTGGTTGAGAAAGTCGGCGAGCCGCCCTCCATCCACCCAGGGCGCGCCCACCAACTCAAAGGGAGCGTTGGTCCCGCGGCCCACGGAAACATTCGACCACTCGACCATGGCAACGCCGGGATAGAGCGTCGCCTGCGTCAAGCTGCGCAGGTTGGGAGAAGGATTCACCCAGGCCAGTCCGGTTCGGTCAAACCAGTCCGAGCGGTTCCAGCCTTCCATGGGGACCACCGTCAGCTTGGCGTGGATGCCACGCTCGGCGTTGAACATTCGCGCCAGCTCTCCCAGGGTCATGCCATGGCGCACAGGAAGTGGATGATAGTTGATAAAGCTGGCTTGGCCGGAATCAGACACCGGCCCCTGCACCATGGACCCCGTGATCGGATTCGGGCGGTCGAGGACGACAATCTCCGTCCCCGTCTGCGCTGCTGCTTCCAGGAAGTAGCCCATGGTGGTGGCGTAGGTGTAGAAGCGCACGCCGGCATCCTGCAGATCAATCACCACCGCGTCCAGTCTCTTCATGACCTCAAGCGGCGGGCGGCGTTGGGCGTCCGACGCGCCGTAGACGCTGTAAACGGGCACACCGGTGGCCGCATCGCGCGAGTGCGCGGTGTCGGCGGTGTCCAGGTCGCCCGTCGTGCCGTGCTCGGGCGCGAAAATAGCGGTCAACTTCACGCCCTTTGCTGCCGCCAGTACATCAATGGTGCGGCGGCCCTGGGAATCCCGTCCGGTGTGGTTGGTGAGCACGCCCATGCCGCCCCTTCTACGGGAGGCCTTGCGCAGAACGTCGAAGTTACGCTTCTCCAGTATGTCAATCCCCGTCTTCACCCGCCTGCCGGTGGAGGGGCCGATGTTGAGCGCGGTGGCCACGGCGCTGGCCACCGCATGGCGCAACGGCTTCGCCGACTTCCCGCCCTGGGGATGCACCACGTTGGTCAGCAGCACGATGTAGGTGCGCGATGCGGGATCAATCCACAGCGACGTGCCCGTGAATCCCGTGTGTCCGAACGAGCCGATGGGGAAGAAGTCACCGCGCGGGCTGGAGTAGGGAGAATCAATGTCCCAGCCCAGGCCGCGTTTCACCGTGGTTTCCCGGGGCTGCTGTGGCGTGGTCATGAGTTCGACGGTTTCCTGCTTCAGAACATCGCCGCCCCCGTCGAGTATCGCCTGCGCGAAGAGCGCGACGTCCTCGGCGGTTCCGAACAGTCCAGCGTGCCCGGCCACGCCTCCCATGCGCCGCGCCGTGGGATCGTGTACCACGCCGCGCAGCATCTGGCCGCGCGGCATCTTGCCGCGTTCAGAGGGCTCGGTGGGGGCGATGCGGGACCTCCATTCCGCCGGCGGCAGAAAACGCGTGTGCGTCATGCCCAGCGGCTTGAAGATGTGGGTTTCCGCATACTGCTCGAGCGGGGTTCCGCTGACGCGCTCGACCAGTTCGCCCAGAACAATGAAGTTGATGTCGCTGTAGACCAAGGTTTCTCCCGGCAGATGCGCCGGCTTTTCCTCCCAGGTACGGTGCAGCGCCTCCTCGCGGCCCTGCCAGGGTTCGGTGAGGTCGAGATCCGGGCGCAGCCCGGAAAAATGCGTCAGCAAATGGCGGACGGTGATGGCGTCTTTTCCGTTGCGGCCGAACTCCGGTAGATAGCGGGCGACGGGGTCATCCAGACCGAGCTGGCCGCCCTCCACCAGTTGCATCACTGCAGTGGCCGTGACCAGGGGCTTGGTGAGCGAAGCGAGATCAAAGATCGTGTCCATGGTCATGGGCTCGCGTGCCGGAACCAGCGCCCGGTGACCGTAGGCTTTCTGATACCAAACCCGGTCCTGGTGTCCGACGATCAGCACCGCGCCCGGAATTTCGCCCGCTGCGACAGCCCTCCGGATCACGCGGTCGACTGGAGTGAAAACGCGCCAATGCTTTTCCTTCGCCGCCCAGGCAGAGAGGCTCACCAAAGGAAGCAGGATGAGATTGATGGCGAGAGCTCGAAGCGCGTTGGAGGGGCGAGCCAAGAGTCGCTGGAGGGCGAGTGTGGTATAAAGCCGGAACAAAAGCAAGGTTCGCGGTATCTGGCGTGCTATCAGCGCAAGCGAGTTCCGTTCGGCGACCAGGAGGCGCAGGCAAGACTGCCCTGCGGTTGCTCCTGCTCACATTGATTTTGTTTGTCGTGGTTGTATTCGCTCTGATCTTCGCCGTGCCTCTGTTCGTGAATCTGTTCGGCGGCCTTGGAGTGGAGCTGCCTATCTCGGCCAAGTGGCTCGGCATCCTGCCTGCCTGGCTCCTGGTTGCCCTTGCGATCCTGGTGCCGCTCTTCCTTTTTGTCGTTCTGCTCCTTGTGCTGTGGAAACTTGTGCGTCGTCTAGCAAGCCAGTAACCGAATGGGAACGCGGACGCTTGCCGCGCGCCGGGCTGCGCTATGATGGCGCTGCGTCCATCTCATGCGGGGCGACTCCGCGCTGAAGCACACGACCACGACTTCCGCCAATCTCCTAGCGGCGTCTTTCGACGACCAGGACCGTGTCTTTGCGCGTGCCTTTGCCGTGCTCCAGCAGGGAATCGCGGAGCGCGCGTTTCCCAGCGCATCCCTCGCCGTCACACACGAGGGCAGTCTGGTCGCGCTGAAGGGCCTGGGCCGGTTTACCTACGAGGCGGACAGCCCGGAAGTGAGGGCGGAAACCATCTTCGATCTGGCTTCTGTGTCCAAAGTGGTGGCCACGACGGCCATGGCCATGGTTCTCTACGAACGCGGGCATCTGGACCTGGAAGCGCCCGTTGCCGGCATTCTTCCCGAGTTCGCGTCTGAAGACGACGCTCGCCGCCGCGAGATCACGCTGCGCATGTTGCTGGCGCATTCCTCCGGGCTGCCTGCGTATCAGCGCTTGTTCGAGCAGGCGCAAACTCGCTACGCCCTGTTGCGCGCGGCCTTCACCCTGCCGCTCGAAGTCGGCCCGGGTGCGCGCGCCGAGTACAGCGACATCGGATTCATCGTCCTGGGCGAAGCGCTCCAGCGCATTGCCGGGGAAGACCTCGATACCTTCTGCCGGCAATGCGCTGGAGCGCTTCGCCCAGGACGA
>CAZXVY010000015.1:11351-16089 GCA_964644115.1 uncultured Terriglobales bacterium | reverse complement strand
GCTCCGCTGGGCATGGCGCATACCACGTTTCGTCCGCCTGCGGAGTGGAAGCCGAAGATCCCGCCCACGGTGGAGGACCGCGAGTTTCACCGGCGCATCGTGCAAGGCGAAGTCCACGACGAAAACGCCAGCGTGCTGGGCGGCGTGGCCGGGCATGCCGGTGTGTTTGCGCCCGCGGCGGACGTGGCCAGGTTCGCGCACGCCATGCTCAGCGGCGGCGCGCCCATCGGCGGCGCGCCCATCGTGCGCCCGGAAACTGTCGCGCTGTTCACGCGGCGTGAGGCGAGTCCGGCGGGAACGTCGCGCGCTCTGGGCTGGGAGACGCCGTCGGCGCCTTCGCAGTCAGGCCAGCATTTCTCCACGCGCTCGTTTGGGCACCTGGGCTACACGGGAACGTCGCTTTGGATTGACCCCGAGCGCCGGCTCTCCGTTACCTTGCTCACTAACCGCACCTGGCCCGACCGCAGCTCGCAGAAGATCAAGCAGGTGCGGCCGCGGTTCCATGACGCTGTGGTCGAGGCGCTGCGATGAAGCGGAGCAAGACAGAGGTCATCGCGGCTCTGGCCAGCGAGGCGTCGAACCGCGACGCCGAGGAGCTGGACACGCTTTCGGCGCTGGGGATTGCGCGCGTGATCAACCGCGAAGACCGGAAGGTGGCAGCGGCCGTGGGGCGCACTCTGCCGCAGATCGCGCGCGCCATCGATGCCATCGCAGCGGCCCTGGCTCGCGGCGGACGACTGATCTACGTGGGCGCGGGCACCAGCGGGCGGCTGGCGATGCTGGACGCGGCGGAGTGTCCTCCCACCTTCAACACCAGCCCGCGAACCGTGCAAGCGGTGATCGCGGGCGGCGGGCGCGCCTTGCGCTCGGCGGCCGAGGGCAGGGAAGACTCGGCTGCTTTCGGACGCCGCGACCTGGCGCGCCGGAAGCCCACGAAGAAAGACGTGGTCGCAGGCATCGCGGCCAGCGGTCGCACACCTTACACGGTGGCGGCGCTCGAGTACGCGCGGCGCTGTGGCGCGACCACGGTGGCGCTGACCGGCAATCGAGGGTCGCCGCTGGAACGCGCTGCCGACATCGCCATCGTGGTGAGCGTGGGGCCGGAAGTGCTGGCGGGTTCCTCGCGCATGAAGGCGGGAACCGCGCAGAAGATGGTGCTCAACCTGCTCTCCACCGGAGCCATGGCGCGGCTGGGATACGTCTATGGCAACCTGATGGTGAACGTGCACCGCGGCAACCGCAAGCTGCGCGAGCGCGGCCTGAGCATCCTGGAACGCGCGGCACGCATCCATCGGAGCAAAGCCGTGCGCGCGCTGCGCGCCGCGGGCGGCAGCGTTCCGGTGGCGCTGGTGATGCTGAAGACGGGCGTCACCCGCGCCACTGCGGAGCGCAGGCTCAGGTGGGCGCGCGGCAACGTGCGCAAGGCCATCGAGAACGATTAGATTTGGCCACAGAGGCACAGAGAACACAGAGAAAGACTGGGGTTTGAGGGCAAGCACGCATGGATAAGTTCGTAATCCGCGGCGGCAATCCGCTGGTGGGGACGATTCGCGTCAGCGGCGCCAAAAATGCGGCGTTGCCGGCGATGGCGGCGGCGCTGCTCACCGACGAGCCCGTTATCCTGGAAAACATTCCCGACGTGCGCGACATCCAGACCACGCGCAAGCTGCTGGTGGCCATGGGCGGCGAAGTCGAACTGGGCTACGGGCGGGCGCACCATCGCACCACCATCCACTGCGCCAAGCTGGTCCGGGCGGAAGCGTCCTACGAGCTGGTGAAGACCATGCGCGCTTCGACGCTGGTGCTGGGCCCGCTGGTGGCGCGCACGGGAGCGGCGCGGGTCTCGCTGCCCGGAGGCTGCGCCATCGGCGCGCGCCCCATTGACCTGCACATCAAGGGCCTCGAGCGGCTGGGCGCCACCATCACCCAGGAGCATGGCTACGTGGAAGCGCGCGCCCAGCGCCTGCGCGGGGCCGAGATCGTCTTCGACAAGATCACCGTCACCGGCACCGAAGACCTGCTGATGGCGGCCACCCTGGCCGAGGGCGAGACGGTGATGGAAAACTGCGCGCGCGAGCCTGAAGTCGCCGACCTGGCCGCGCTGCTGGTCAAGATGGGCGCGCGCATCGAAGGCGCGGGAACTTCAACCATCCGCGTGAAGGGAGTGGAGAAGCTCAAGGGCGCGCGGCATCGCATCATCCCCGACCGCATTGAAGCGGGAACCTTCGTTCTTGCAGGCGCGCTCACCGGCGGCGACCTGATCGTGGCCGGCTGTGATCCGCGTCACCTCACCGCGCTGCTGCAGAAGCTCGAAGAAGTGGGTGTGAAGGTGAAGACCGGCTCCGACTCGGTGCGGGTGATGGCGCAGGACTCGATTCGCGCGGCCGACATCGCCACCGAGGAGTATCCCGGCTTCGCCACCGACTTGCAGGCGCAGTACATGGCGCTGGCCACGCAGGCGGAGGGCACGTCCATCGTCACCGAAAATATTTTCGAGAACCGCTTCCTGCACGCCCAGGAACTGGTGCGCATGGGCGCGAACATCAAAATCGAAGGACGTCGCGCCATCGTGCGCGGCAAGACGCCGCTGAGCGCGGCCGCGGTGCTGGCCTCGGACCTGCGAGCGTCGGCGTCGCTGGTCCTGGCCGGGCTGGTGGCCGACGGCGAAACCATCATTGACCGCGTCTACCACATTGATCGCGGCTACGAGCGCATCGAGGAAAAACTGCGCACCGTGGGCGCCCAGATGAAACGCATCGGGGCAATGCTGCCGAGAAAAGCGGCTGTTGGCTCTTAGCCGTTAGCCTTAGCCTGGCTACGGCCACGAAGGCTGCCACCCCGTCCCTGACCGCGGATCTGCGCGGGTGAGCGCGGGATGCCGTCATGGTCGGGCACCGTCCAGGCTGCCCCCCCTCCCTTCCTGCCGGGTGCCCCATCCCGGGTCGCACCCACGTTAGCGCCGAAACTGCACGGCGCGAACGTGGGGCACCCTCAGGAACAACCCGAAGGGAGATTCTGGCCACGCGTCCGGTCGGGTACACCTGCACTACGAGGGCGTTCGCGCTACACACGCACGGGCGAGGGCGCCCGTGCCTACACGATTCTTCTACTGGACCGTAGTTTCCTGCTTGACCATGCGGGGTTGGGGGCCGGAGATCTGGAACACCTGGGCGCGGATGTCTTTGCGCAGGTCGTTCCAGATGCCTTCAGGGATGGTGTTGAAGACGCGGACGACTTCCGGGTCGAACTGTGTTCCGGCGAACTTGTTGATCTCCTCCTTGGCGGCGGGAAAGGACTGGGCGCCGCGATAGGGGCGGTCGGAGGTGATGGCGTCGAGGGTATCGGCGAGGGCGAAGATGCGCGCCCCCAGGGGAATTTGCTCGCCCTTGAGGCCGCGGGGATAGCCGGAGCCGTCGAACATTTCCTGGTGGGAGTGGACGATCTCGGAAGCTTCGGTGAGGAAGGGAATCTTGCGCAGCATCTGGTAGCCGCGATCGCAATGTTCGCGCATGATGACGCGCTCCTCGTCGGTGAGGGCGCCAGGCTTGCGCAGGATGGCGTCGGGGATGGCCATCTTGCCGATGTCGTGCAAGAAAGCGCCGCGGGCGATGACGCGGATCTTTTCGTCGGGCATGTTCATGGCGCGGGCGATGGCGATGGTGAAGGCGGTGACCCTTTTGGAATGGCCTTCGGTCTCGGCGTCCTTTAGGTCGAGGGCGTCGCCCAAGGCCTCGAGGGTGATGTCGTAGGACTTCTCCAGGTCGGTCATGGCCTGGTGCAACTGCTGGGTGCGGGCCACCACCTTGGCCTCCAGATTCAACTGGTAGGCGCGGTTTTCCTTTTTGAGGCGGCGGTTTTCCATGGCGCGGCGCACGGTGTTGAGCAGTTGCTCGCGCTCGAAGGGTTTGAGCAGGTAGTCGTAGGCGCCGTTGCGGATGGCGGCCAGGGCGATGGAGATGTCATGCACCGCGGTCACCATGATGACGGGCATTTCCGGGTATTGCTCCTTGGTGCGCTCCAGCAGGCCGATGCCGTCCAACTCGGCCATCATCAGGTCGCTGAGCATGAGCTCGAACTCGTCGCCCGCCTCCAGCACGGCCAGGGCCTGCAGGCCGGAGCCCGCCTGCTTGCACTGGTACCCGGAACTGGTAAGCATGGAGGTGACGATTTCGCGGATGGATTCTTCGTCGTCCACCACCAGGATGCGTTCGCCGGCCATCGGAGGTTTTTCCGCGCTCCCGCGCGCGAGGCTTATTGTACACGGAGTGCCTTTTCCGGCAATCCGGAATCGTCAAAAAAGCAGGCAGGAAGCGGCTGTTCGTGATATACCAACGGAAGAGTTAAGTCCGCCAAACGATCTCCATGAACGTGGACAGCGCCGCGGTACTGAAGCGAATCTACGAGATCGCTGCCACCGAATTTATTCCCCAGGCGACCGCGATCCTGGTGCTGCTGGCCGGAGGCATGCTGGTCTATCGCAGCTTCCGGGAGCGCTACCTGCTGGTGTGGATCCAGGGGTGGGCCGCCTACCTGGTGTACCGCTTCGCCGCGTCCAACGTGGCGCTGCCGGGTTCCCTATGGCCCCATATCGGGGCGGCGGGTTTCGTTCTGGCGGTGACCTTCTTTGGGGCCTCGGTGCAGTACTACATTGACCGCCCCAAGCCGCTCAAGGTGCTGGCCATCTTCTCGGTGGTGGCGCTGGAGGCGGTGCTGGTGAAGGCGCTGTGGCTGCCCAAGT
>CAZXVY010000015.1:6476-11341 GCA_964644115.1 uncultured Terriglobales bacterium | reverse complement strand
ATCTTCTCGGTGGTCGCCGTATCATTAAAAAAAAAAAAGGCGGTGTGGCTGCCCAAGTCGGACACCATCAACGTGGTGTTGTTCGCCATGCAGGTGGCCATTGCGGTCACCGCCGCCCTGGAACTGGCCGTGTTCACTGCCGGGCGCCGCGCCCCCGGGCCGTATCTGTTTGCCGGCAGTCTGCTGCTGATGCCCATGATTCCCATCCTGCCGGGCCTGTCCACCACCATTGAGCTGCTGCTGGGCTTGGGCATGGTGGTGATCGTGATGGAGGAGACGCGGACCCGCACCAACCGGCTGCAGGTGGTGCACGGCATTACCACCGCCATTGCCCATTCGGAAGACTTCAGCTCCATGATCGCCACCGCGCTGGCCGAGCTGAAATCCCTCACCGGGGCCCGCGCGGTGTGGTTCCGCATCCTGGAAGGGGAGCGGCTCACGCTGGCCAACTACATCGGGCTGAGCCCGGAGTACGCGCGCCGGAACCAGGTGCTGGGGCTCAAGGGCGGGGTACTGGAAGAGGTGATTGCCGGGGGCGTGCCGCAGGTGGTGCCGGCGGAAACGCAGCTCGAGGGCAAGTCTCCGTTCAGCCACCTGATGCTGATACCGGTGAGCGGCAAGGCTGCGACCATCGGCACCCTGGGTTTCGGCTTCCGGTATTCCGGGGTGCACACGCCCAGCGAAGTCGAATTCCTGCGCACCACCTCGCACCAGTTGGGCATCGCGGTGGAAAACGTGCGCATGTTCGAGCAAATGGCGCTATCGCAGCGGCAGTGGGCCAACACTTTCGACTCCATCGAGGACTCGATTCTGGTGCACGACGATGACAACCGCATTCTGCGGGTGAACCGCGCCCTGCTGGAGCGGCTGAACAAGCGGGTGGCGGAAGTGATGGAGCGCACCTGCGAGCAGGTACTGCCGGGAGGCCGCGGGGAGGGCTGGCAGGGCTGTCCGTACTGCTCGCGGCGGGTGGGCATCTACGGCGAGGCGCCCGACCCCTGTTTCGGAGGGTTCTCGCTGGTCTCCACCTCCACCTACAGCGAACCGGAAATCGAGCGCCGGGGCACGGTGCACATCGTGAAAGACATCACCAACGAACGCACCGCCCAGGAAAAATACCGGCTGCTGTTCCAGCAGGCGCAGGAAGGGGTGTACATCGCCACCGCCGACGGCCGCCTGCTGGACTCCAACGACGCCTTTGCGCGCATGCTGGGGTACGCGGGCCGCGAGGAAGTGCTGAAGCTCAACCTGGTGCGCGACGTGTACAGCTCTCCCGACCAGCGCGAGGCTTTCGTGCGCGAGATGGCGCAGCAGAACTTCGTGCGCAACTTCCAGGTGACCATGCGGCGCAAGGACGGCAGCCGCATCACCGTGCTGGAAACCAGCTTCGCTTCCCGCGACTCCGCGGGCAACGTGGAGAGCTACCAGGGCTTCCTGCTGGACATCTCCGAGCAGAAGCGGGCGGAAGAGGAAATCCGGCGGCGCAACCGGGAACTGCACGCGCTGAATACCATCGCCGTGGTGGCCACCCAGTCCTTAAGCCTGGACGAGGTGCTGGAGGTGACGCTGCGCCAGGTGGTGGAGTTGTTCAGCGCCGACACGGGAGCCGTCTACCTGGCCGATGCGGAAACGCGGATACTGCGGCGGCGAGCCGGTCTGGGACAGCGCAGCGATCCGGGGGCGGCGGCCCAGGAAATCCCCCTGCCCGCCGAGTTCTGGGAGCGGGTGACGCGTTCGCGCACCCAGGTGCTCACCCACATGCATCTTTCCCACTTGCCCCAGTCCATCACCGATTACGTGGCGGCCGAAGGGCTGAAGTCGTGGCTGTGGGTGCTGCTGTGGACGAAAGACCGCATCGTGGGGGTGACGGGGGTGAGCAGCCGGACGCCGCGGGAATTCACCGCCTCCGACGAAAACCTGATGATCGCCATCGGGCGGCAACTGGCCACCACCATCGAAAAGATCCGGCTGTACGAGGAAACCACGCGCGCCTACGAAGACCTGCGCCACACCCAGGAGCAGCTCCTGCAGAGCGAAAAGATGTCGGCCGTGGGCCAACTGATCAGCGGCGTGGCCCACGAGCTCAACAACCCGCTTACCGCCATCCTGGGCTACGCCCAACTGCTGGAAAACGAGCCCATCAGCGAGCGGGTGCGCGACTTTGTGCAGAAGCTCTACAAGCAGGCGCAGCGCACCCACCGCATCGTGCAAAACCTGCTCTCCTTCGCGCGCCAGCGCAAGCCGCAGAAACAATACGTGGACCTGTGCCGGGTGCTGGAAGACACCCTGGCGCTGCGCGAGTACGACCTGCGGCTCAACAACGTGGGCGTGGAGGTGGAGTTTGAGGCCCCGCTGCCGGGCGTAATCGCCGACGGCCACCAAATGGAGCAGGTGTTCCTCAACATCATCAACAACGCCGTGGACGCCATGCTGGAAACCGGCAAGGGCGGGGCGCTGAGCGGGCGGGTGTTCCTCGACGGACACTTCGTGTGCGTGGAAATCCAGGACAGCGGCCCGGGCATGAAGGACCCCAAGCGCGTCTTCGATCCCTTCTACACCACCAAGGCGGTGGGCAAGGGAACCGGCCTGGGGCTGAGCATCTGCTACGGCATTGTGAAGGAGCACGGCGGCGACATCGTGGCCCGCAATGGCGAGCGCGGGGGCGCCGTCTTCCAGGTGCGCATGCCGGCAGTGCGCAATCCCGCCATGAAGGTGGAGAAGCGGCGGCGCATCAAGCCGAAGGAAGGCCGCATGTCCGGCCGCGTCCTGCTGCTGGACGACGAAGAAGCGCTGCGCGACTTCGAGCGCGAAGTGCTGACCGGCGCCGGCCTGGAAGTGGTGGCCCTGGCGCGCGGCGACGACGCCGTGGCCCGGCTGCAGAAGGAGTCGTTCGATGCCTGCATCCTGGACTCGACCATGCCCGGAGC
This sequence comes from uncultured Terriglobales bacterium, assembly GCA_964644115.1. GTDB lineage: Bacteria > Acidobacteriota > Terriglobia > Terriglobales > Acidobacteriaceae > CAZXVY01. The sequence goes on along the minus strand of CAZXVY010000015.1, from coordinate 8,414 downwards.
CTTTACCGGGATTGAGATCTACCAGTGGCTGAAGGAAAATCGGCCGGGAGCCGAGCAAAGCGTGATCATTACCTTTTCTACGGACATCACCGACGGCAAGGTGCGCCGCTTCATGCAGGAGACCAGCGTGCGCCGGGTGATCAAGCCCTTCGACGTGGCCGACCTGCTTACCCTGCTGCGCTCCGTGCTCGACCGCACCCGCCCCGTCGAGGCCCCTCGCGCCTGAGCCCCTTCCGGCTCCCGGCCCTTCGCCGGCCAATTTTTATTGGAACCTTTTTGCGGTTCCTGCGTCTATTAAGGAAACCCCCAGTACCTCAATAGAGTGGGCGCCGGGATAGAAGTATCCCGGCGACCCACCCCCTCTAACAACCCTCGAATCGCTGCATTTCTTGAATCAGGCACGTTTAGGTCTGGCCGCCCAAAACGCCGCCAAGTAAAACACGCCTGCCACCAGCAGCAAGAGCCGGAAGCCGGTGACCAGGGAGAAATATTCGGCCAGCCCTCCCACCATGGCGCCGCCAACGTTGGCGCCGAAATCGCGGTCGGGCGCCGTGCTGCGCGCGAAGAGCGTGGCGAAGACTACGCCTGCGAAGAAAACCGGCAACAGCAACAGGGCGCTGCCCAGGATGGCGGATGCATACCACGGCAAACCCAGAAGCACGCCCGGGGGCACCAGAAGATTCAGCCCGAGGGCAACGAAGAGTCCTGCGAAGAATGGCCAGAGCCGGCGCGGCTTCCACACGCTGACCACCAGGTTGGCCAACAGGATCAACATCAGAATCGCTACGATGACGATGGTGTTCACCATCCAGGTGCTGCCGAAGAGCAACGCCGCCAGCACCACTGCCCGGGTCTCAAGCAGCAAGAACCCGGCGCCCAGGAAGAACATGGCCGGGGAAGCAGGTGTTTCCCAGCTCGTTTCTCCGGTCGTTTCTCGGCTCCAGGGCCGCACTCTGAGCCAAGCCAGCGCCGAAAGCGAAACCGCCAGCATGAGCAGCGCGCCAAAAAAGTTGTGCCGGGGCAGGGAAGGACTCTTCAGGTAAAAGAACGGCCACTCGTCGGTGGCGCTGCGCAATACCCGGTCCGGCGGCGCGCTGGGAGCGAGGGACAGCCAGTCCTCGGATGTCGCCGCGGTTTGCTGAAAGCCATTGGGCGTCTGGGGCGTGGCACTTTCAGACTGGGGAAGGAGATAGCGCCCGTGAACCCGGAAAGCTGCGCGTAGAGGTCCGGTGTCGCCGGCCAGAAGCAGGGCATAACCGCCCGGGGAGTCAGCCGGGAAATCTCGGGGCACGGGGAGGGCAAACAGCAGGGGCTCGGCGCCCAAGGCCTCCTGCAATTGCCAATAGAGCCGGCCGACCGTCCATCCCTGCGGGAAGCCATTGCTGACCATCACCCAGCCGTCAGGCTTCAGCCGCCGGCGGACGTCGCGGAAAGCGTCCAGCGTGAGCAGGTAACTCTCCAGGCGAATGCTGCTGTACCCGCTGTGCAGTACCAGCGAGTCCAGGTTCCCGTACACGATGAGGTCATAGCGGCGCCCGCTCGATCGCAGGAAGTTGCGGCCATCATCCTGGTGCAGAGTCACGCGCCGGTCGGAGTAGGGCGAATCAGGATGGTGGCGGCGGCCGAGGCGCAGGATGACAGGGTCAATCTCCACCGCATCCACGTGGGCCGCACCCCAGGCCAGCGCCCGGCTGACGTCGTTGCCGGAGCCGGCGCCGATAACCAGCACGTCTTGGAATGGCGGCTGGCCGCTGTCGCGCCGCAGCAGGTAGGGCAGCGCGTAGGCTTTGCCCGCGGGGTCGCTGCGCGCAACCATCACTTGGTGGCTGCCCAGGCTCGCCCAGATGCCCCGGCGGCCGGCTTCGTAGTCGATGCGGTAGTAGGGAGACCAGATATGTTGCCGCGGCGTCGGGCCGGGCCCGGAAAAAGATGTGAAGC
>CAZXVY010000015.1:0-6466 GCA_964644115.1 uncultured Terriglobales bacterium | reverse complement strand
AGCCGGCGGCCAGCACCGGAATCACCAGCAACGCACACCGAACCTGGAAGGCGCGTCCTTGGGAATGGCGGCGCAGAAAATAGGCCAGGCCCGCGCCGATCAGAAGAAACCACCAGAACGGCGGGATCTCGAACCAGGAAGCCACGGCCAGCAGCGCAATGCCGGCGAGGCTGCCCAGGATGTTGATGCTGTAAGCATGGATGCGGCCGGGAACACGCTGCAGGCAGCGACCCAGCTCCTGGCCCGGCCCCAGCATCATGGCGGCCACGGCGATGAACACCGCCGTGTTCAGGATCTCTGCCGGGATCGCCCAGGGCGTCTCATACGCGCCCAGAGCCGGTGTGCCCAGGAAGATTTGCAACGCCCCGCCGTGCTCCGGTACCCAGAGGCCGAAGAAGTTGCTGGTCTGGTAATGCTCCGCCAGGGCGGCCAAGGCGGTGGCCAAAGCCAGGACCGCCGGCGTCGAGCGCAGCAGATGGCCGGGACGAGTCGCGGCCAGGCATCCCAGAGACATTCCCAGAAAACAGGCGAGCAGAACCGAGTTGGTGAAAAAAGAGAGGAAAAGGATGTGTGCCGGGAACCAGCGAATGCAGGCCAGCTCCAGGAACAGCAGCAGAGCGCTGATCAGGAACAGGTCAAGGTGCGCGCGCTTCATGGCGTCTATTTGTGCTGCGACGCAGCCGCCTGCGCTTCGCGCTTCTTGCGTGCCCAGTCGGGTTTGACAACTTGGCGGGAACGGCCAATTGCTAAAGCGTCCGCGGGCACGTCCTGGGTGACGGTGGAACCCGCGCCCACGTAGGCGCCCTTGCCCACCAGCACCGGGGCCACCAGTGTGGTGTCGGAGCCGATGAAGGCGCCGTCCTGGATGACGGTGCCATGCTTGTTCACGCCGTCGTAATTGCAGGTGATGGTGCCCGCGCCCACATTCACGTCTTCGCCGATGTCGGCGTCACCCAGGTAGGTGAGATGGTTGGCCTTCGAGCCGCGGCCCAGGCGGACTTTTTTGGTCTCGACGAAGTTGCCCACACGCGCGCCTTCTCCGATGTCACTGCCCGGGCGCAGGTGGGCGTAGGGGCCAATCGAGGCGCCTTTCGCGACGCGAGCGCCGTCGAGGATTGACCCGGGGCGGATCTCCACGCCATCGGCGATTTCGGAATCACGGATGATGCTGTAGGAGCGGATGCGGCAGTCGGCGCCGATGCGGGTGCGGCCCAGAAGCTGCACGAAGGGCTCGATGACGGTGTCGGTCCCGGCTGCGACGTCGGAATCAATCACGCAGGTTTCCGGGCGGAAGATGGTGGTGTCGGCAGCCATGAGTGCGGCGGACTTGGCATCGCGCAGCAGGGCGTCGAGTTGTGCCAGCTCGGCGCGCGAGTTGGCGCCCAGAACTTCGCCGGCGTCGGCGGCGCGCAGCGCAACGACCCGCTGCTTCGCGCGGCCCAGCATGGCGGCCATGTCCGTCAGGTAGAACTCGCGGTGCGCGTTGTCGGTCCCCAGCCGGCGGATGCGCGCGTACAGAGGCTGAGTGGCGAAGGCGTAAATTCCTGAATTGATCTCCCGCGCCTGCTTCTGCGCCGGGGTCAGCGCCTTCTGCTCCACAATGGCTTCCACTTCGTGGCCCTGCCTGCCGACTCCCGTCTTGCGGACATCTGGTTTGCGGATCACGCGCCCGTAGCCGGTTGGATCGTTAGGCTGGGCGGTGAGGATGGTCATGGCGGCGCGCTGCTTCAGATGGAAATCGCGCAAGCGCTTGATGGTCTCCAGGCGGATGCGAGGGACGTCTCCGGAGAGCACGAGCAGGTGGCGATAAGGAGCGAGCTGCTTGCGCGCCACCATGAGGGCGTGTCCGGTGCCGCGCTGCGGCTCTTGAAGTACGAAGTTGACGCCGGTATCGGCAACGCGGGCGCGCACCTTCTCGGCTTCGTAGCCGATGATGACGTAGACGTGTTCGGGCGCGACCACGCGGCGCGCGGCCGCGATCACGTGCTCCAATAGCGGTTTGCCTCCGGCTTCGTGTAGCACCTTGGGCAGGCGCGACTTCAGCCGCGTGCCCATGCCCGCGGCCATGATGGCGATGGCGAAGGCGGGCTTCGAGGGCTTCCGGGCCGGCGGGCGACGACGACGCTTGGGATGGCTCTTGCGCTTGGGCATGTGGCGAACATCTTAACGCGTTCTTCCACAGTTCGCTGCGTGAAGGATCCAGGCGCGCTCAACGAGATGCGTTCGTCGAGGGGCCGCGTCAGATCACGAACGCGCGGCCCACGGACGCTTGACCTCATGCTCGGGTGTATCCGTCTCATGTTGGCGCTCGGACCGCACCAGCGTACGCCGGTGCAGAATGCGCAGCGCGTGTTGGACGGCGCTCTTCGATAGCCCGGTTTCCTGGGAGATCTCGCGATGGCTGAGCTGGACGCGCTTCCTGCGCTCCCCGACCGTACGCCGCCACAGGAAGAGGTACACCACGAAGGCAGCAGGACTGTGGTCATGGCCCACAAGGTCGCGAAGCAACACGTCGGCAACATACTCGTCGAGGAGAAAGGACGCCATGTGGCTATACTCTTAAAACCTATAGCGAAAATCAAGCGCCTTTACAGCCCGGCGTGCCTATGGCAAGGTTCGAGCCGGAGGGACTACAGATATGCTGAAGCGCATCAAGTTCATCACCATTCCCGTACAGGACCAGAGCCGCGCCCTTGAGTTCTATACCAAGAAGCTGGGACTGAGGGTTTTTACCGACCAGGCGATGGGAGATTCACGCTGGATTGAGCTGCAAGTGCCAGGGGGCGAGACCATGCTGGTTCTATTCCGGCAGCCCAATCACCAGCCAGGAGAAATGCCCGCTGCGGTTTTCGTCGCCGATAACGTGCAAGCAACTTACGAGGAACTGAAAGCCAAAGGGGTCGAATTCACGCAGCCACCGAAGAAGGAGCAATGGGGTGAGCACGCAATCCTGAAGGATAGTGAAGGGAACTGCATCCTTTTCGGAACGGCGTAGTTGTACGGCACGAGGCGTTGGAGGGAACCATCAACAGCTATCGCGCATCCATGCAAGAAACCTGCCTTCTATCGCGGGACGGTCAAGGTCGTAGCCGTGCTCCCGGAAGTCCTTCTTGACTTGGGCCATGACATCGGCGGGGGCTTCCACCAGCTTGACGGCCATGATGGCTACATACAAATCTTCCTGCTTGAAAGGCACTGTGGCGGCGGCCCGAAACACCAGTTCGTCCAATTCATCGCCGTGCTGGTAGTCCCTCAGCACTCCTCGTTCCACGAGAGTGGCGAGCAGCGACTGGCGAAGGCCGATGACATACGCCTCGACTGCGAATCCGAGGCGACGAGACGATAGGTCAAAGCCGAGCGCGCCCAGTCCCGTTGCGTGGTCGGGTCTCGAACCGAACTCAGCCTCCATGCGCCGCACAGCCTCCCACATTTCTTTCAGTTCCGCCGGCTGCACCGCTGGAATTGCAGCACCCTTGTCAAACTGGTCAGCCAGGGCCCTTACGTCATCTGCGTCCATGAGCGCGACTCCCTTCAAGTCACCAGCGCCAGGAGTTGCGCCGCCAAGCGCTCGGGGGCGTGGCGGGCGACGCCGTCGGACTCCAGCAGGTCGGCGAAGACGGGGCGCACGCCCAGGGCTTCGATCTTTTCCGTGTCGCAGACCACTTGCGACGCGCCTTCCAGCGCGTACTTGGCGCGCAGTTCGGGCGCAACCGGCGTCGAGTTGAGCAGCGCGACGTCAAAGATGCGCGCTTTGGCGTGGTCGTAGATGGCGCGAATGTGGTCGGAGGCGGTGAGCCCGAGGCTCTCGTTGGCCTGGGTCATCAGGTTGCACACGTACACCTTGTGCGCGTGCGAGGCCGCGATGGCCTGGGCAATGCCCGATACCAGCAGGTTGGGGATGAGGCTGGTGAACAGCGAGCCGGGGCCGATGGTGATCAAGTCGGCGTCGCGGAGGGTGGCCAGGGTTTCCGGCAAGGGCTGCACCTCGCTGGGTGAAAGCCGCAGTTCCACGATGCGGTGCGAGCTCTGGGTGATGCTGGTTTCGCCGCGCACCGTGCTGCCGTCTTCCATCACCGCTTCCAGTTGCACGTCGGCAATGGTCGAGGGAACGATGCGTCCGGCGGTGGCAAGGATTCCTGAGGACAAGCGGACGGCTTCCGCAAAATCGCCGGTCACACCCGTGAGCGCGGTAACGAACAGGTTGCCGAAGCTGTGGCCTTCGAGTCCAGAGCCGCCGGGGAAACGGTACTGGAACAGGCGGGCGAGCAGGGCTTCGTCTTCCGAGAGCGCCACCATGCAGTTGCGGATGTCGCCCGGAGGCAGCACGCCCATTTCCTTGCGCAGGCGGCCGCTGGATCCACCGTCGTCGGTGACGGTGACCACGGCGGTGAGATCGCGAATGCCGGGCGCGTCGTTTTCCGCGGAAACGGGGCCCGCCGCCACGTGTCGCTTCAGGCCCTTGAGCAGCATGGAGAGACCCGAGCCTCCGCCCATGGCCACCACCTTCACGCCCCGCGCGGCGGCGCTGGGCGCAGAGCTGCCCGGCTTCGTTGGTGAGGACGGTTCTCCCATGAGGATGCTGGGGCTTTAGTCTAACGCTCTTTGTCGGAAGAGGTCTTGGGTGAGGGAGGAGGCAGCGGAGTTGCCACGCCTTCTTCCGGATAGAGCAGTTCGGTGAAACGGGGATCGTCGGCCAGGTTCTGAAAGTCGGAGTCGTTGCGGGCTTGCAGGCGGTTGGCCGGGTTCATGCGGATGGCTGCGTCCAGATGGCGCAGCGAGTCCTCGATTTTTCCGATGAGGCAGTCGAGCACCGACAACCCGTAGACCGCGAAGTCAGCCTTGCCGTCCTGCTTCAGGATTTTTTGCAGATGATCGCGGGCGCCGTCGAAATCGCCGTTGTTCATCAGCGAGACGGCGTAATCGTAATGCTCGCCCGTGGTCTTGAAGCTGCTGGTGGAGCGGGCCTGGTGCTGAACGCAAGTGTGCAGATGCAACGTAGCGCGGTCCGCCAGCTCGCGGCTGGGGCCGTTAACCACCTTCTCCAGATACCCCTTGGCGCGCTCGAACTTGTGCTGCTGCATGGCCTTGAGGCCAAGTTCGTAGTTTTGCACAGCCTGTGCAACGCGCGGGTCGTCCAGCATGGCCACGTGCTGCTGGGGCAAGATCCGGGCCGCAGGCGCGGTCTTTGCCTGCGCTCTAACTGTCTTGTTTTTCTTTGAGTTAGATCGGCGAGTTTTAACTTTTGCTCGTGATTTTTTGCTCATCGGAACCGGAAACGTGCTGACGGGGTCCTTCGGGTTTACGCAAACCTTGTGGAAATCGCCCGGTCAGCGAGAGAGTGCAGGCCGTTTATACGCAAAAGGCCGGGTGCGCGTCAACTGCACTAAAAATGGTGCAGAAACTGGTTTCTCGTTTCTCGTGGTTGGGCTCTCGAAAAACCAGAAACGAAAAACCAGAAACCTTCAGTTTTGGAAAGAGGCCTTTTCCAGGTCGATGGCCTGCCACTCGCCGCGGATGATGCCCTGACGGATCTGCGCCGGGGTCTTCTTCTCCTTCAGCATCTTGGCGGTGTAGAAGACTTCCTTCATGCAGGCGGCGCAGTGGGCGCCGTGGTCGGTCTCGAAGCAGGAGCGCAGACTGTTATGGCCGATGCTGCGATCGCAGAAGCAGTAGCAGGGCTGCTGGTGGAGCAGGTCGGGCATTTTTTCCGCCAGTTCGTAGGACTTCTTCTGAAAGGCGTACTGGAAGCTGGGGCCGGTGCGCATCAGCACGGGCAGGATGGGCCGCTGCTTGGTTCCTTTCTTGGGCGCTTCCGCGTTGTAGGCGGGAACGTCGCGCGCAGGAGTGGACCACTGGGCGGAAGTACTGAGGGCCACCAGGGCCACGAAAACAAGGGTGAGGAACCGTTTCATAGAACACTCCTTAACATCCGTTATTGTACCCCAACTTAGACGGCTTTTCCGCGCTCCGGAGTTGCCCCCCGCAACCCCGCGAGGAGGGTGCAGAGAGAGATACCCTTGGCGCTCAGGATTGGTCTAGAATCTTGAACACGACCATGGCTGACCCCAGCGTTTCGCCGCCGGCGCAGGAACCGTCCGCGAATCGCCGCAGCTTCGCCCCGGGGCTGCCGGCGCTGCTGCGCGGCTGGATGCGCGACCTGATCATCGCCACCGCCATCGCCGGATTCATCATCCTGTTTCTCTACCAGCCGGTGAAGGTGGAGGGCAACAGCATGCAGCCCAACCTGGAAGACCAGGAGAGAATTTTCATCAACAAGTTCGTCTACCGGCTGGAGGCGATAGCGCGCGGCGACGTGGTGGTGTTCCGCTATCCGCGGGACCCGTCGAAGAGCTACATCAAGCGGGTGGTGGGCGTGCCCGGCGACCGCGTTCGGGTGGCGGCGGGGCGCGTTTACCTGAACGGCCAGGCGCTCCAGGAAGACTACGTTTCCCTGGACGAGACGGAT
>CAZXVY010000014.1:0-19628 GCA_964644115.1 uncultured Terriglobales bacterium | reverse complement strand
GCCCCACGCTGCTCAGCATCCGCGCCGTGGCCAAGCGCTTCGGCGCGCGCGAAGTGTTGCGCGGCATCTCGCTGGAGGTGGCCGAGGGGGAATTCCTCACCGTCCTGGGCGAAAGCGGCTCCGGCAAGACCACGCTGCTGCGCCTGATTGGCGGCTTCGAGCGCGCCGACGCCGGCGAAATCTGGATGGGCGGCGAGCGCCTCGACCCCTTGCCGCCCTACCGCCGCCGCGTCAACACCGTGTTCCAGCACTATGCCCTGTTTCCGCACCTCTCCGTCTGGGAGAACGTGGCTTACGGACTGCGCGTGCAGGGCGTGGCCCGGCCGGAAATCCCGCCGCGAGTGGAGCAAGCCCTGGCCATGGTGAAAATGAGCGCCTTCGCGCAGTCGGCGCCAGGAAAAATCAGCGGCGGACAGCAGCAGCGCGTGGCGCTGGCGCGGGCGCTGGTCAACCGGCCGCGCCTGCTGCTGCTCGACGAGCCGCTTTCTGCGCTCGACGCCAACCTGCGCGCCCAGATGCGCCTCGAGCTCAAGGCGCTGCAGCGCGAAGTCGGGATTTCCTTCGTGTTCGTCACGCACGATCAGGAAGAGGCCATGGCGCTTTCCGACCGCATCGCGCTGCTGCGCGCCGGAGAACTCGAGCAGGTGGCCTCGCCGCGCGAGATCTATCATCGTCCGGCAACGGCGTACGCCGCCCAATTCATCGGTCAGACCAATCTGCTGCGCTGCCGTGTGGAAGGCGGCGTGGCCCGCGCGGGCAGCATCTCGTGGAAGTGCGGCGGCCCCGGCGCCGCCGCCGACGATAATGCCGACGGCGACGCCGTTTTCTCGTTGCGGCCGGAGAGCATTCGCGCCGCGGAGGAAGCCGGACCCTCGAGCGGCGCCGTCATCTTTCAGGCGGCGGTGAGCAACCGCTCTTTTGCCGGCGCCAGCGAACTGCTGGAGCTGGCCGCTGCCGGAGGCCAGCGCCTCCTCGCCCGCGTGCCCAGCCAGCGTTCGCTGGAGGGCGAACGCCAATTCGAGTTTTCTCCCGCCGACGCGGTGCGCGTGCGCAAATGAATCTGCCACCAGATTCCTGTTACTTGCTGCGCGGGCCAGCCGCCCGCGCCACAGCCCGCCGCGGCGGGCGCTACTGAGTTAGATCATGTTCTCCCGCGCCTACCAGGCCGCCATCACGCTGCCCCCGGTGCTCTGGGTCGCGGCCTTTCTCCTGCTGCCCTACGCCCTGCTGTTCGCCCACAGTCTCTGGACGGTGGAGTCAGGGGAAATCGCGCGCCATTGGAACTTGGACAATTATCGCGAGCTGCTGCGCACGCCCGTGTACGCGGAAGTGCTGTTTCGCTCCATGCGAATCGCGGGCGCCGTCACTGTGTTCTCGATGTTGCTGGGATATCCCCTGGCCTACTACCTTTCGTTCCACGCGGGACCGAGAAAGCGCCTGTTCTATCAGTTGGTGATTCTTCCTCTGTGGGTGAGCTACCTGGTGCGCGCCTACGCTTGGAAGACCATCCTGGGCAGTGACGGCGTGTTCAACAACCTCCTTCTCTATGCGGGAATCGTGGAGCAGCCGGTGGAGTTCCTGCTCTACAGTCCGTTTGCCGTGGTGCTGACGCTGACCCACATCTACACTCCGTTTGTGTTCCTCCCGGTGTACGCCGCGCTGGAGCACATTCCCCGCAGCCTGGTGGAAGCCTCGCACGACCTGGGCGCATCGCCGGCGCGGACCTTCCGGCGCGTGGTCCTGCCGCTGTCGCTGCCGGGCGTGCTGGCGGGCGCGACCTTCGCGTTTGTGCTCAGCCTGGGCGACTTCCTGGCGCCGCTGCTCATCGGGGGCGCCAGCGGCATCATGATCTCGAACGTGGTGCAGAGCCTGTTTGGCGCGGCTTATAACTGGCCGCTGGGCGCGGCCATTTCCGCCTGCATGATGGCGCTGGTGGTGGCCTTGCTCCTGGTGGTGGACCGTCTGGAAAAGAAATGGAGCTTCGCATGAGCGGCGGCGCGTCTGCGAGTCCGGCTCCGCGCTGGCTGACGATGTATGCAGCGCTGGTCTTCGCGTTTCTGTATTTGCCCATCGTGGTGCTGGTGGTGTACTCGTTTAACGGCGAAGGCGTGGGAGGATTTCCTCCCGGCAACTGGACGCTCGACTGGTACCGCCAACTCTTCGCCGACGAAGCCATCTGGACCTCGGTGTACAACAGCCTGTTGGTGGCGCTGGCGTCGGTGGTGGTGGCCCTGGTTTTCGGCACTCCCGCGGCGCTGGCGCTCGACCGCTCGACCTTTCCCGGAAAAGCACTGTTCCGGAGGCTGGTGCTGTTGCCGCTGATCCTGCCGGGAATCATCACCGGGCTTTCGCTGCTGATGCTGTTCGTGGCGCTGAAGATGAAGTTGAGCCTGCTCACCGTGATGCTGGGCCACGGCACGGCGTTGATCTCGGTTGCGGCCACGGAAGTTTTCGCCGGCCTGCAGAAACTCGACCGCGCTCAGGAAGAGGCCTCGCTCGACCTCGGCGCCGGCTACTGGACCACGTTCTGGCGGGTCACGCTGCCCAACCTGCGGCTGCCCATCCTGGGCGCCGCTCTGCTCATCTTTACGCTCTCGATGGACGAGATCGCCGTCAGCTTCTTCCTCCTGGGACGCGAGAACACGCTGCCGCTGGAGATCTGGTCCCGCCTGCGCCGCGGCATGACGCCGGAAATCAACGCCGTCTCGACTATCATCTTCATGTTTTCCCTGATCATGATGTTGCTGTGGTACCGTCTCCGTTTCCGGAGCGAGGCCGCCGGCCGGGCTGGAGCCGCCGAGCCCGCCGGCGAACCGTTGCCGTCGCTTTCCCATAGTTGAGAGGAGAAATCATGGGCCGAACTCGCAGAGACTTTATCCGCTACGTAGTCGCTGGATCGGTGGCCGCCGGTTGTCCGGTGGAGCTCGAGCTGATGGCCGAGCCGCCCTCCGTGCGCCCCGAAGTGCACGGCGAGGGCAACGAGATCTGCCACCAGGTGCGCGACGGGCGCCGCTTCCGCCGGCCTCCGGTTTCCGCCCGCTACGATGCCATCATCATGGGCGGAGGCATCAGCGGACTCTCGGCGGCGTACTTCCTCAAGGACCGCGACTACCTGCTGCTCGAGAAAGAAGACCACTTCGGCGGCAACGCCTACGTGGAGGAGTTCGCAGGACAGGCCTACGCCACCGGTTCCGCCTTCACCAGCACGGAGGAGCCCACGGTGATCGATCTGGCGAAAGAAATCGGCCTGGAAATGCTGCCAGTGGACCAACTGGACGGCACCATCGTCAAAGGCGAGCTGGTTCACGACGTCTGGAACGCAGGCGCCGACCGCCTCCCGTATCCCGCGAGCGTGCGCGAAAGCTTCAAGAAGTTTCGGCGCGACATGCTGGCCATCAAGACCGAAGGCCGCGAGGACGAACTCGACCGGCAGCGCTTCACCCACTACATGCGCGGATTTGCTCCGGAGATCAAGCAGTGGTGGGACGGCTTCGGGCCGTCCAACTGGGGGGCGCGCGCGTATGAGACCTCGGCGCTGGTGGGCGTGGGCGCCATGGGCTGGGTCTCACCCGAAGACGGGCGCGACACCCGCATCGCCTGGCCCGGAGGCAACGGCGCCATCGCCGGGCGTCTGGGGGAAATTCTCACCGCAAAGTACGGCGCCCGCATGCTCACCGGCGCCACCACGGTTGCGGTCGAGCCGCAGCGCGACGAAGTCCACGTCACCTACGTGTACCAGGGCGCGGTACGTCGCGTGGCGGCGAAAGCGGCCATCCTGACGGCGCCCAAGTTCATCAGCGCACACCTCGTCGCCGGGTTGCCGGCGGGGCAGCAGGCCGCCATGCGACGCATCCGTTATGCGCCCTATCCCGTGGTGAATCTCATCTTCGACCAGCCGGTGTACCACGCGAGCTTCGACACCTGGTGTCCGGGCAATGCTTTCACGGACATGATTGTGGCCGACTGGACCATCCGCAATCGCCCGGGCTACACGCCCAAGTACAACATCCTCACCTGCTACACCCCGCTCACCGAGTACGACCGCGGATGGCTGCTGCGCGAGTCCGGCTGCCGCACCATTGCCCGCCGGGTCTTGCGCGACTTCCGCAAGCTCATGCCCGAGTTCAACGTGGACCCGGTGGAAGTGCACATCTACCGCCGCGGCCATCCTATGTTCATGTCCACGCCGGGAACGCACACCCGCGTCATTCCGGCGGCGAGTGCGCCCCTGGAGCGCGTGTTCTTCGCCAACAGCGACTCCGAAGGCCCGCTCTCCACCGCCGACGGCGCCATCCATTCGGCGCAGAAAGCAGTGGAGTGGCTGGGACGAAGGCTGACAAGAAGCAGCTAGCGGTAGAGGCAATAAGCAATAAGCAGTAAGCAATTAAGCAGCCAGCAACTGCAGTGGCCGGCCTCTTGCTAGCTCGTGTTCGGGTCGTCGGCGCAAGCTTCGCTAGTCGCATACTGCTTATTGCTTATTGCTTACTGCTTATTGCTTATTGCTTGTCCTGCCCAGCAACTCTTCCGCGTAGAGCGCGCCTTCGGGCGTGTCTTCGTGCTTGAAATACACGAACACGTCGCGCCCGGCGCCCAGGTGTGCCGCCGCCTTTTCCCGCAAAGCGTTGCGCTCCTCCGGTGAGTAGTCGGTCTTGCGCATGCGGTAATAGACGAAGCCGGCGGTGGCCACGTCGGGCGCGGTGAGCTTCTCACTCTCGGCCGCGCACAACGCGGCTCCCGCCTCGCGCAGCAGCTTGTACACCTCGCCGGCAAACCAGGACTCGTGGCGGAACTCGAAGGTGGCGCGCACCGCCTGCGGCAAAATCTTCAGGAAGTCGCTGAGCAGCGCGTCATCGCGCTTGAGGAAAGGCGGAAGCTGAAACAGCACCGTGCCCAGCCGCCCGGCTTCCGACAGCGGCTGCAACGACCCCAGGAAACTGCGCGTGAACTCGGCAGCTTCGCGCAGCCGCTTTACGTGCGTGATCGCCTGGTGGGCCTTGATGGTGAAGCGGAACTCGGGCGGCGTGGCCGCGATCCAGTTCTCCTGCATCTTGGCGGTGGCGAAACGGCGAAAGGTTACGTTCACTTCCACGGAATTCAGCCGCCTGGCATAGTGCGCAAGAAACTTGGCGGCGGCCAGCTTGGCGGGATAGAAGCCGGGCTTCCACGCCGGGTACGCCCAGCCGGAAGTACCTGCATAAAGGGTGGCCATAGACGGAAGACGCCGCGCGCTGGGGCTCGATTATAGTCGTCGCCCGCGAAACTCCATGGCGCACGGTTGTTGATGGGGCCGTGGGACGTCACCCCCGACGGCCAGCAATTCCTGATGAGCCGGCCCACCGGGCCGCAAACCCCGTCCCAACTCCGGGTGGTGCTGAATTTCTTCACCGAACTTCGCCAGCGTAGTCCGCAAGGCGGCGGCCGATGAGTGGACGGGAATCGCCTATCGTTTCCCACCGGCGCTGAATATAGCCGCGCGCTTTCATGATTTTGTCATCCCGAGCGAAGGCGCGAAGCGCCGAAGTCGAGGGATCTTGGTTTTTCGCCGGTAACATCATGCTGCAAAACCAAGATCCCTCGGCTCCGCCCGCCGCAGCGGGCTCCGCTCGGGATGACAAACCGCTTGGAGTACACGAGCCGGTCACAGGGTTGGGCGGCTTGGAGCCATTCAGACCTCAATGGTCTCTGCGTTGAAAAAACCTTCGTGTCCTTAGTGGTTGGCTTCTTGCCTATCGCTTCTTCCCCAGCTCATACCTCACGCCCACTCTTACCTGCGCCGGCGGTCCGACGGTGAGCACCGGCGTGCGTCCCAGGTCGTAGCGCTGCCCGAAGATGTTCTCCCCGGCCACGTAGACCTCCACGCCCTCGCGCAGCGGAAGCGAGAACATGGCGTCCATCAGAAAGAACTCTCGCAGAAGGAAAGTATTCCGATCGTCGTCGAACTGCGAGCTGGTCCAGCGCGGCCGCAGCGAGAAGAAGAACGACTGCGGGCGCGTGTAAGTGGCCTCCACCGTCACCTGGTGCCGCGGCGACTGGGGCACGCGTAACCCTTCGAGCGCGGGGTCGGCGGCGAAGCTTTCCACCACGGAGTGTGTGAACTGGTAGCCGCCGCTGAGCCGCAGACCCTGGCGCAGCGCAATTTGTGCTTCGATCTCGAGCCCGGCGGAGCGCAGCCGTCCCAGGTTTTCCCTCTGCCGCGTGATGAGCGACGGCGTGGACGACAGCGTGCGGTTGGCAATTGGCCGGTTCAGGTCGTTCCAGAAGAAAGTCGCGCGCACTTCAGCGTCCGCCGCCGGGGCTACGCGCACGCTTGCCTCCACGCCCGTCAGCCGTTCGGCGCGCAGACTGGGATTGGCTTGCGTGACCGCGTTGCCCACGCGGAAGCCGCGGTAGAGCTCGTTGAGCGTGGGCGCGCGGAAGGCGCGATACGCAGCCGCGCTCAACGACACCCGCGGGCGAAGCTGGTAGAGCAGTCCGGCGCGCGGGCTGAAGGCTGTTTCCGTGCGCTCGGGAAACGAAAGGACCAGTTCGTTCCCGGGTGGCGCCAGCGGCTGGGAAAGCGACTGCCCGTCGGCGATGAGCCAGTGGTCGAGTCTTCCGCCGAGGGTCAGCGTCCAACGCGCATCCAGATGCAGGTGCGAGGATGCGAATGCCCCCAGCGTGCGCCGGCGTCCTCCGGCTTCCAGGCGCGACGTGGGCCCCGACGCGCCGAAGGCAAGCTCCTCGGTCACTCCGCGCGCCGAGCGGCCCTCGCTGCCCAGCACCACGGTGTGGCGCCCGCCGGTGGTGTGGTTCCACAGCGCCGAATAACCCAGTTGTCGCGCCGGCACACGCTGGCGGCGGGTTAGCTGTTCCGAATTGCGGTCTGCCGCCACCGCCGTGAACGTCTGGTTGAATACCTGCCAGCCGCCGTCGGCGCGCAGCGCCAGCGTTCCCGCGGGCAGAGCGAGATCGGCGCCCGCGGCCACATCGCGGATGCGCGTGTTGTTGTCCTGCAGCACGGTGCCGTTCTCGCGCGACTCGCCGAAGCTCGCGCCGCGCACAAACACCGCCGACTTGGGGTTCCAGTGGTAGCGCAGCGATGGCCGCAGCGTGAGGTATCCCGAACCCGCGGGGCGGTCCACGGCGCCGCGCGCGGCTTCCTCCACCGGAATGTAGCCCGCGCTGGTCGCAGCTTCTCCGGCCGCGCCCAGCTGCCAGCGCCCGCGCGTGAGTCCTCCCGAGAACGAGCCGCCTCCCGTCTCTTGGGATCCGCCGTAGGTCTCGACGCGCAAATAGGAGCTCTCCGGCTGCCCAGAAAACTGTCCAGAAAACTGAGCAGAAAACAACTGGATCACGCCGGAGAGCGCGTCCGCGCCGTAGAGTTCGGATGCTCCGCCGCGCACCACTTCCACCTGCTCGAGTGCGCTGCGAGGAATGCGGTTCCAGTAGACCCAACCGCCAAAGGGATCGTTGAGCGGCGCGCCGTCAGCCAGCACCAGCGCGCGGCTGGCGCCGCTAGAGGTCAGGCCGCGCAGCGATACGCCTTGCGTGGTGGGATTGGCGATGCGGCTGCTCGACCGCCGGAACAAACTGAAGCCGGTCACGGCGCGCAGCACATCGTCGGTGCGCAGGCCGGGGCTGGCGCGGAGGTCGCCGACCGCCACCGTCTCCACGCTCGCGGTGAGGCTCGCAGTCTCGGCGGGAAATCGCGTGGCGGTAACGGTAACGTTCTGGCGAACCAGCTCAGGCTGAAGCACGATCTCCAGCGCCGGCGGCGCGCCGTCGCCGGCGGCCGCGGTCCAGTCGAGCATCGCCGGGCGAAAACCCGCCGCCTCCACGCGCACCCGCGCCTGTGCTGCGGCAAGCACGACCTGGAACGCGCCTTGGGCGCCGGTCGTGGTCGTGGCGCTGATTGTGCCGAAGCGCGCGCTCACCTGCGCTCCCGCCACGGCGGCGCCGCTGGAGTCGCGCACCACGCCGGCGATGATGTGCTCCGCCTGCGGAGCGGCGGAAGCCAGCGCCGGAGCGGGCCCCGGTGCGGCGGCCAGCAGAACAACGAGGAATTGAGCTACAGCCCGGTTCACCCTGGATCTTCGCTAGGCCGGCGTGCGCATTCTGCCGGTTCCGCTTCGTGCTGAGGTTGGACTCTTTGCCCCGCCGCCCGCCGCCAGAAGTCGCGCTGGACTTCCAGATACTCCCGCATGCGCAGCACAGCAGCCAGGTGCCCCGTCCCGTGAAAGGTGTGCACCTGCGCCTGCGGATACGCGGCTTTGAGCCGGGCGCGGTCCCGGGGCGGAACGGCGGGATCGTTGTCGCTTTCGAGAATCAAGGTCGCGCCCTTCCACATGGGTTGTTCTGCTGGATATCGTAGACAGAAGTCCACCACGCGCTCATACGCCAGGTTGAGTGCTGCAGGCGTGAGCAGCGCCAGGTTCTCCTCCAGGTAGGCCTCGAGAAAGCTGCGCTCCACGGCATCCAGTTGCGGATGGCGCAACAGTCCGCGGATCTTCGCTCGGACCAGCGCCCGGGTCCAGCTTGCGGGAAACACGCTCATCAGCCGGAGCGCAAACTTCAGCTTGCGGCCGCTCCTGGCATCGGGCGCGGTGGTATGCGAGAGCACCAGCGAGCGCGTGCGCTGCGGATGATGCGCGACGAAGGCCTGGGCCACCAGGCCTCCATAGGATCCTCCAGCCACGTGCGCGGCGGCCATGCCTTCCGCATCCAGCAGGGCAGCCAGGACGTCGCTCAGCTCGCGCATGGTTCCCAGCGCGGGATACGACGGCGCAAGAATGCGGAACTCGCCCTCCAGCTCGGCGATGTGACGATACAGCGACTCGCCCGTGGACATCCCGCCGGGCAGCAGCAGCAAGGCATCGTTGCCGCGCCCGCAGGCGATGTATTCGCAGGCGACGCTGCCGAGGATGCGCTTCGCGTAGGTGTGGCTCTGGCGAAACACCCGCAACTGGGACGCAAGTTCGCTGAACGCAGTCGCCACCCGCTCTGGCGCAGCCTCCGCCATCTCAAGCCTTCCCCACGATGGCGTTGTACTGCGCCTCCGTGAGCGGTACCACCGAGAGCCGGCCCTGGCGCAGCAGCGGCGAATCCTGGAACAGCTTGCTCGACTTGATCTCGGCCAGCGTCACCGGTTTGGCCAGCGCGCGTCCGGCTGCAATCGTCACCGCGGGGTTCTTCGCATCGGAGGCATCCACGCTCACCACCGACGCCGTGCCCACTGCCTGCTTCTCCTCGCCGGTGTGGTAGAGGACCAGCCGCTCGCCCTTGGTCATGCCGCGCAGATGCTTGAGGGCAACGGGATTCGCGACGCCGTCCCACACCGTCTTCTGGTCACGCTCGAGGTCGGCGAAGGAGTAGGTGGAAGGCTCGGTCTTCAGGAGAAAAGGCATCCCAACATTCTAATGCCGCCCAGGCGCGTCGCAGCGCTACGGCTAGCTCTTGTCACTCTTGCCCGGGATCCAGTACACCTCTTCCTTCATGGATTCCTTGCGGAACCCGGCGCGCTTCAGGATGCCTTTGCCGTTCTCGATCATTTCCGGATGGCCGCACAGATAGGCGGTGGTGTTGTCCGGGCGCAATCCCCACAGGTCGGTGTACTTGCGGATCAGGTCGTCCACCCGCCCGGTTTCGCCCCGCCAGCTTTCGTCCTCCCAGGGCCGGCTCACGGTGTGAACGCTCTTCAGCCAGGGCACTTCGGCGGCGATCTTCTCCACCTCGTCCAGGTAACCCATCTCCCAGGAGCGGCTGGCGCCGCTGAGCAGGAAGAAGCGGTGCGGCTCGGGATACTTGCCGTCCTTCCAGTCGCGGTACAGCGTGCGGAAGTAGCTGACGTAAGGCGCCGCTCCGGTTACCGTGCCGGCGAGGAAGTGGCTGGTGTGCCCGCTCTTGAAGTCAATGGTGAAGTGACCCTTGGGGACTTTGCGCATCAGCACTTCCGCGCCGTCCGGCAACTTGTGGAGCAGCGGCGTCATCTCGCCTTCGGGCACCAGCTCAAAGAAGAACTCCATCTCCTTCTCGTAGGGCGAGGACACGATGGAATAGGGTTTCTGCACCAGCTTGGCGGGGGTTTCCAGGCAAAGCGTGGCGTACTGCCCGGCAACAAAGTTGAACTCGCCGCCGGGGTCAATGCGGACGCTCCACAAATCCGGCGCGAAATCCTTGCGGGAAACGATACGGGAACGGAAGAATTTCTCCTCGTTGACGCTCATCCGGTCTCCAACCTCCGCCATGGGCAGTTTTGGCAGTGCACACTTTACCTGCTCTCGCTTCCCCGCAAAAGAAAAAAGCAGGCAAGGCGCCGGGGCGGGCCGCTACCGGTAGGGGTAGCGCGCCCAGTCACGCCAGGCGCGTCAGACGCGCCGTGCTCCACACCCAGGGCATGCTGGCCAGCACCAGTACGTTCCAGGCCAGCATGAAGTGCCGCAAGGCCGCCGCTCCGTAGGTCCGGTCACGCCAGAAAGCGGCGTCGGCCAGCGCGGTGACGGAGGCCGCGGCGAAAAACCACCCCATGGCGGTCTCGCCAAAGTAGACCACCAGCAGCGCGGCTTCCGCCGCCATCAGGACAGCCAGCAGCAGCTTGGACCGCACCCGGCCGAGCACGATCGCGGTGGTGCGCCGTCCCACTCGCTGGTCAGGCTCGATGTCCATGATTTCCTGCAGCAGGTGCCCGTGGATGGCGAACAGCGCCCCAAATACGAACGCCGGCCAGGGCAGTTGCGGCGCCTGATTGAGCCAACTGCTGAACAGAAACATCAGCAGGAACGTGGGCTGGATCAGCAGGTCGAGCGGGGCCCTGGCCTTCCACTCCAAGCCGGGCGAGTTGTAGAGCGCGCAGGCCGCGGCCCATGCCGCCAGCCATACCAGCATGCGCGGCCCCAGCAGCAGCGTGAAGATCAGGGCAAAGGGCGCCTGGACCAGAAGGATGGACACCGGCAGGGCAGCCAGTTGCTCCGGCGTGCCCCGGGCGCCGAAGAGAAACGAGTCCTTCCGCCGATTCCAGCCGTCCACTGGCGCATCCGTCAGGTCGTTCCAGCCGCACAGGAAGTACCCCAGCGGAAAGGTGATGTACACCACGCCCAGCCAGAACTCGGGGCGGTGGAACACATCGCGCCCGCCCAGCGGCAGCAGGTAGAACCACACCGCCGTCAGCCACATGCCGGGACGGGAAACCTTGAGGGCAAAGAGCAAGGCCTCGAGCCGGTGAGAAACTGCTGCCGGTTGCGCCGTCGCCCCGATGGACACGCGCGCCATGGTACACCACTGCATTTCTCAGGGAGTACCGGCCTGTCCCCACACGCACGTGCCCGGCTGCCCTGCTCAGGGCGAACTGGGCTCGGTCGGCTCGGGTTCCTCATTGGCAGGCAGTTCCTCATCTTCGCGGGTGAAGCTGGGGAAAAACACGGGTCCGCGCACTCCGGGAAAGGTCATCTTCACCGTTCCCGCTTCCAGGTCAATCAGGGCCAGGTCGTGTTCGCCCCAGTTCTTGTGGCCTTTCATGCTCCAGGCATAGCCATGGAGGCCATCGGGGCACAGGTTGGGCCAGGCAGGAATTGGGAACTTGGGCCGCACCACGCGCGTCTCCGTTTCCACCAGCGTCAGATCGCGGGGAGCCTGGATGAGGAAGTACTTGCCGCCGGCGATGAAGCGCCGGCCGGCGCCTCCGCCGGGATGCTTGCCCAGGACCAGGTCGGTGAGCGTGTCAATAAGCATCAGCCCTTCTCTTTTTTCGGAGGCGGAAAACGCTTGCGCAATTCGCGGATGCACTTTGCAGTTCCGCTCTTTTTCAGGTTCTTGCCGCCGCTGGCTGGCTGTGTCACTGTCCAGAGTTCGCGTCCTTCAGGGGAAAGAACGGCGAAGCGAATGAAATTTTGGGTTGTGCGGCCTCCGACTATCGGCCCGCCAGCGAGCGGAACCACTACGATGGGGCCTTCCTTAGAAATCGCGTCGAAGGTCAGAATAAGTTCAGCTTCTTGGCGGTCACTGACGACTGTGAAGCGTCCCAGTTCGTGAGTTCGAGATAGGCTGCTTCGGCAACTCGGGGATTGTCACTGTGGTTTTCGATGTACACCGTCTTCGCTTCCGTGATGGCTTTCGGCAGCGGGGCATACTTCTCATCCGCCTGTAGCGGCGAGACGAGAAGAAACAGCAGCAGGGAGAGGCACAGCCGCGAGCATTTTAGAGTGAGCATCAGCGAGACTCCGGAGGAGCAGACAGCATGGACCCTATAGCGGTTGCGAGAGCGCACGGATACCTCCCGGATGCGCGACGTTGCAGGAAGTCTGCTCCCAAACGCCTCCAAAAACAACCTGCCGCCCCGGCGGAAGCGCATTGACTTGCTGCCACCCTCTGTTTACCTTGCTGGCCAGTGACCGCGACTACCCAGCCGCTGGAAAAACTCTCCGAGCGCGAAGAACGCTTCGAGCGCATGCGCCGCCGGGCGGGCATGGTGCTGGGCCCGGTGGTGTTCCTCGCCGTGCTGCTGGTGCCGCTCTCCGGGCTTACGCCCGAGGCGCACCGCCTGGCGGCGGTGATGGCCGCGGTGGTGACCCTGTGGATCACCGAAGCGCTGCCTATGCCGGTCACCGCCCTGCTGGGAGCTTCGGCTTGTGTGGCGCTGCGGGTGGCCCCGGCCAAGGAAGTGTTCGCTCCCTTCGCCGATCCCCTCATGTTCCTGTTCATCGGCGCCTTCATCGTGGCCCGCGCCATCTTTGTCCACGACTTGCACCGCCGGCTGGCCTTCGCCGTGCTTTCTTTGGGCTGGGTGGGCGCGCGACCCTCGCGCATCCTGTTCGTCTTCGGCGCGGCCACGGCGTTTATCTCCGCCTGGATCTCCAACACCGCCACCACCGCCATGATGTTCGCCATCGGCCTCTCCATCCTGGCCTTCCTGTTCGAGCACGGCGGAAACACGCCGGGGGCGCGCCGCTTTGCCACCGGAATGATGCTGATGACCTCGTTCGCCGCGTCTATCGGCGGGCTGGCCACTCCCATCGGCACTCCGCCCAACGTCATCGGGCTGGGATTCATCCGGCAGATGACGGGCGTCGAGTTCCCGTTCTTTAAGTGGGCGATGATCGGCGTGCCCGTGGTCCTGACGCTGTACCTGTTCCTCTATCTCTACCTGAACGCGCTCACCGCCGCGCGCCTGCCGGAAATCTCCGGTGGGCGCGAAATGCTGCGCCGCGAGAGCGAGACGCTGGGCCCCTGGACGCGCGCGCAAAAATCCACGCTGGCGGCGTTTCTGGTCACCGTGGCGCT
The DNA here is from genome assembly GCA_964644115.1 of uncultured Terriglobales bacterium. Lineage (GTDB taxonomy): Bacteria > Acidobacteriota > Terriglobia > Terriglobales > Acidobacteriaceae > CAZXVY01. The sequence goes on along the minus strand of CAZXVY010000014.1, from coordinate 6,377 downwards.
CTGGGTGGCGCCCGGAATCGTCGCCCTGGTGGCGGGGGCGGAGAGCCAGACCTACAAGGCCATCAACGCCCGCGTTCCCGAAGCGGTAGCGGCGCTGGTGGGCGCGGCGCTGCTTTTCTTGCTGCCCGGTGAAGGCGGCAAGAAAGCCATCACCTGGGAAGACGCCGTGAAGATTGATTGGGGCGTGGTGCTGCTCTACGGCGGCGGCTTCGCGCTCGGCGTCCTGAGTTTCGAGACCGGTTTGGCGGAAGCCCTGGGCCGCGGCATCACCGGGCTGCTGCCCATCGAGAGCAGTTTTGGGCTGCTGGTGGCGTCGGTGATTGCCGCCACGCTGCTTTCCGAAACCACGTCGAACACCGCGTCCGCCAACATGATCGTGCCGGTGGTGATTTCCATCGCCAAGGCCGCGGGCATGGACTCGCTGGAGCCGGCGCTGGGCGCCACCTTCGGCGCCAGCCTGGGCTTCATGCTGCCGGTTTCAACGCCCTGCAACGCCATCGTCTACGGATCCGGATTCGTGCCCCTGGGCCGCATGATGCGCTACGGAATTTTGCTGGACGTTGCCGGAATCGTCGTTATCGTGGCGATGGTGCGCCTGCTGGTGCCGGTGCTGCGGTAGAGACGCCCGTCAGGGCGTCTCCGGGGTTCTTGTGTTGGCATGGGAGACGCCCTGACGGGCGTCTCTACCGCTGCCTCACGGCAGCGGCTGAATCACGGCATTCACCAGAAACGGATCGTCGAACTCCGTGCGGTCGCCGGCCTTCTTGCCGGCCACGGGCATCAGTCGCGCGGAGAGCGGCTTGCGCAGGCGGTGGGCGAGCGTGGCCATGTCGCCGATGATGCGCTCCAGTTGCTCCACGGAAACATCGCCGGGCAGGGGAATGGTGTCCAGACCGGTACCGCAGACGGCGCTGTAGGCGAGCAGCGCATCCAGGGAGAGCGCGCCTTCGCTCCAGCGACGGGCGATGACCTCGTCTTCCAGCACGGGCAGCATCAGCCCGGAGTAGCCCACGCGCTCGACGGGAATGTCGCGCAGCGCGGCGGTGATGGCAGCGGCCGCGGTGAGCGTGCCGCTCGATCCCAGGCGCCCGCCGGTGAAGTTTTCCAGCGCTTGGCCGATGGACACCTCCTTGAGTGGGGCGGGCGAAAGGTCCATGCCCATGTACTTCCAGCGGCTTATTTTTGCGAACTGGCGCGCGACTTCCTGGATGCGTTGGGCGTGTTCGCCCAGGGATTCACGCAGTTCGCGGCGGGCCTTCTCGGCATCGCCTGCGCCTGTCTTGAGCGCCTCCGCGACCACGTTGGCAGACTGCAGGGCGATGGCGAACTCGCGGCCCAGCGTGCGGTGATGCGCGCCGGGAAAGAACGGCGTGTTCGAAGGGACCATGGCCGCGGCGGCGAAGTTGAAGTTGGCTTGGCTGTGCGGCGACTTCTCGCTGAGCAGCTTGATGAGGCGCGCCGCGGCGCGCACTCCGTTCCAGTGCACTCCGTCCTCGGCAGCCACGGTGAGGCTGGCGTTCAGCGCCTTGGTTTCCAGCAGCACATCCGCGAGCAATTCGGCTTCGGCGGGGTCGTCGTTATTGCGCAGCATGGCGGGACCGATGGCGGCGTCGAAGCCTTCTTTCTGCGCCAGCGCGTCGTAGGCGCGGAAGAAGGTCAGCGCGTCCTTGCGACTGAGCCCGCGCACGTACTCCGGGAAAGGCTGGGTGGCGATGCGGATGGACTGCACTTCGTAGCCAGCTTGCTCGAGGTCTTGCTTCACGGCGCGCAGCATCTCCACGGCCTCGCGCACCTGGGCTTGGTAGGTGGCCCGCTCCAGGCGGACGAAAGCAGTGACGGCGCGGACCTTGGGTTTCTGGGCGGGTTTCTGGGCGGGTTTCTGGGCGGCGTGGGCGGCTGCACACAACGGCAGCAGGCCGAGCAGGACGCCGAAGAGTGTGACTCGACCTCGGTGAAACATTTTGCACGCTCCTGGAACCCGGAGTGACCGCATGCGGTACCATGTACGCCGCCCATGATACGGCTTGCCAAGCTGCGCCGCGAATTCGACGACCTGGTGGCCGTGAACGATGTTGATGTCGAGATCCCGGAAGGCGAAATCTACGGGCTGATCGGCCCCAACGGCGCCGGCAAGACCACCACCATCCGCATGGCCTGCGGTTTGCTCCCGCCCACGGCGGGCAAGGCGTTCATCGCCGGCGTGGACGTTCATCAGGAGCCGGAGCGCGCCCACCAGTTCATCGGCTACCTTTCGGATTTCTTCTCCGTCTACGAGGACCTGATGGTCTGGGAATACCTGGACTACTTCGCCCACGCCTACAAGATGCCGGAGGCGGAAATCCGCCCGCGCATTGACGAGGTGATTGCGCAGGTGGGCCTGGAGGTGAAGCGCAATGTCCTGATCAAGGGCCTGTCGCGCGGCATGAAGCAGCGGCTGGGCATTGCCCGCGCCGTCATCCATCACCCCAAGGTCATGCTGCTGGACGAGCCGGCCTCGGGGCTGGACCCCAAGGCGCGCTTTGATCTGCGCAACCTGCTGATGTCGCTGCGCGAGCAGGGCGCGACCATTCTGATCTCGTCGCACATCCTCACCGAGCTGGAAGGCTTCTGCACTTCCATCGGGGTGATGGAAAAAGGGCGCATGCTGCGCAGCGGGCGGCTGGAGGAGATTATGGCCGCGGAAGCGCAGTTGCGGGTGGTGCGCGTGAGCTGGGTGGGCGATGCCAGCGCCGAAGCCGCCCTGAAGGCGGCGCCGCTGGCCTCGAACGTGATGGTGCGCGGGCGCGAAGGGGTGTTCCGCTTTGCCGGCTCAGAGGAGGAACTGAGCGCGCTGCTGGCCGCGCTGCTGGCGGCCGGAATCCGAGTGGTGGGATTCGCGGAAGTGAAGCAAACCGTGGAAGACGTGTACCTCAAGCTCTCGCACCACCAGGTGATGTGATGCTGGTGCTGTTCTGGCGCAACCCGGAATTCATTCGCCACGTTCGCGCCGAGCTGCGGCCGGCGCGCATGGCCATCATCGCCTCGCTGGTGCTGGTGATCTGCGCCATCACCGGGCTGTTTTGCTGGCTGGGGGAGGACAAGGTCCGCCAGGCGTTTCTGGGGACCTTCTACACCACGCTGCTGGGAGCGCAGGGCGTGGTGCTGTGCTTGTGGTGGACGTCAGCCTGCTCCGACGCCATCTCCAGCGAGCGTGTGCTGAAGACCTACGACTTCCTGAGGACCACGCGGCTTACCGCCGGCGAGCTGATGGTGGGCAAGCTGATGGGAGCGCCGGTGGTGGCGCTGTTTGCCGTCGCCTGTTCGCTGCCCGTGTCGCTCACCGTGGGCGCGATGTACGGCGTTTCGCCCTCCGCCATGCTGGGCTCCTACGCGCTGCTGGCCATCTTTGCGCCCCTGTTCGGCCTGTTTGGCCTGCTGATTTCGCTGTCCATGGAGAAACCGGTGCGAGGCGCGGGGTTCAGCGGCGTCATCCTGCTCTGGGCGCTGGTGGGATTGAGCCTGACTGCGGGAGATGGCCCTTTCCCGGGGATGGTTGCGCTCAGCAGTTTCCCGGCGGTGGTTCAGCTCCACGGCCTGCAGTCGGAAATGGACGCTGCGCGCGACTTTGCGAGCGTGGTTCCCTTGATCTTCGGTTTTCCTGTCAGCCTCTTCTTGCTGACGCCCGCCCTGCAGGCCAGCATCTCCGCCTGGCTGGTGCTGATGATCCGGCGCAACCTCAAGAAAGAGGTGGAGGAAATCAGCCTACTTTCCCGCTGGCAGGCAATTGGTCTGGTGGCCTACCTGAACTTCCTGTTCTACGCGTTTTTCGACCTGTTGGAAGTACACCGTCGGTTGAAGTCTGGCGCCGAACCAGAGTCCGTCACCGAATTCGTCACAGTGTCCATGCTGGTTCTGAACGGGGTGATTCTGTTCGCCGGTTCGGGCATGGCCGCGGTGACCCCGCGCGAGCCGCTCAAGATCTGGTGGCGGCGCTTCAAAGCGGGAGAAGCCGGCTACCTGGCGGAAGACGGCCTCCCCTGGCCCTGGCTGGGGCTGGCGGCGGTGATCAGCTACGCCATGCTGGCGCTGTATGCGCTGGCGTTGAGCGACAGGATTCCGCTGTCGAAATGGGGGCTGGGCGCAACCGCCACCCAGTTCGCGTTCCTGCTGGTGTTTGCCGTGCGCGACATCCTGTTTCTGCAGTGGTGCAAACTTACCCGCATGAAGAAAGCGGTGTCGAAGGGCGCCGGCCTGCTGTTGCTGCAATACATCGCCGTGGTTGTGGTGATGCTGGCGGTTCATTCCGCCACCGAACGCATTGACGGCTTGATGATCAGCCTGCTCACGCCCTTTGCCCCACTCAACCCGAACACCCACGTGGCCATGTCCGTGGGCGGCATCGCGGTGCAGGTGGTGGTGTGTGGGCTGCTGGTGAGCGCCATTACCCGCCGCCTGGACCGGCCAGTGACCGCGCCAGTGCTGGCGGAGTAAGAGGGCCACGGCCGCCGGGCCGGGGAATCAGTTTTCTGGAGTTGTCATCCCGAGCGAAGCCCCGCCTCGCGGGGCGAAGTCGAGGGATCTTGGTTTTGCTTTTGAAGTGCGCGGCTCGGCGTGCCTAGAGTCCTTTCTCCTTCCTGAACTCGCGCACCACGTCAGCGACGTCGCGGTGTTCGCCGTCCACGGCGTAGTTGAGGCGGCGCATCTCGTCCTCGGAAATCTTTCCCGCCAGCTCGGCCAGCGCCCGGCGCACCGCGGGATGGCGCTCCACGGTCTCTCGCCGGACGATGGGCACGGCGTCGTAGGGCGGGAAGTAATGCAGGTCGTCCTCCAGAGCGACGAAGCCCAGGGCGGCGATGACGCCGTCGGTGGAGTTGCCGGCCACGAAGTCCACCTGCTTCTCCTTGAGCGCACGATAGAGCAGTCCCATGTCCATGATGCGCGGGGGCCCGGCGAACTTGAGGTTGTAGGTCCGCGCCAAGCCGGGATAGCCGTCGGGGCGCTCGAGAAATTCGTAGCCGAAACCGGCGCGCCACTGGGGCGTGTGTGCCGCGGCCTGGGAGAGCGTGCGCACGCCCAGACGCGCAGCGTCCTCGCCGCGAATGACCAGGGCGAAGGTGTTGTTGAAGCCCAGCGGCTCGGTGACCTCGAGCGCGTACTGCTCGGAATAGGCGCGGCGCACGCGGGCCAGCACTTCCGCGCTCGATCCCGAAGGCTGCTGCTTGAGGACGGTGGCGAGCGCGGTACCGGTGTACTCGACGTACATGTCAATGCGCCCGGAAAGCAGCGCCTGGTGGGCGATGTAGCTGCCGGTGAGGTAGAAGCGGCGGTCCACCGGCAGGCCGGTGCTGGCCTCCAGGTGTTGCGCCACCAGCTCGGCCAGCACCACCTGCTCGGTGAAGTGCTTGGAGCCGACGACGATGCGCTGCTCGCGCGCGGGGCCGCAGGCAGCGAGTGCCAGCAATAGCAGCAGCACGAGTACCGTGCGCAGGGTGGCGAGGGCCGCGCGCAACATCACGGCCTCGCCGGTTTCAGGCGTTGCTCGACGACGCCCAGTCCGAGGTCGGCGACGATGGCCAGCAGCGCGGCGGGGACCGCGCCCGCGAGGATGAGGTCGTTGTTCACCATGGCCACGCCGCGGAAGATGAATTCACCCAGCCCGCCGGCGCCGACCGCGGCGGCGATGGTGGCCACGCCTACGCAGATCACCGTGGCCACGCGCACCCCGGCCAGGATCACGCTGAGCGCCAGCGGCAGCTCCACCTGAAACAGGATCTGGCGGTCGGTCATGCCCATGCCGCGCGCGGTCTCGCGGACTGCCGGATCCACGCCCGCGATTCCGGCGTACGTGTTGCGGATGATGGGTAGCAGCGCGTAGAGCGTGAGCGCGGTGATGGCCAGGCGGTCGGCGTGCGCGCCTAGCCAGGGCAGGGGCAGCAGGAACCCGAACAGCGCCAGGCTGGGAATGGTTTGCAGGATGTTGGTGACGCCCAGCACCGGCTTGCGCGCCCAGGGCCAGCGCGTGAGCACGATGCCCAGGGGCACACCGATGGCCACCGCCAGCGCCATGGCAATGCCCACCAGCCACATGTGTTCCAGGCTGAGCATGTAGATTTGCGTCTGGTTTTTGAGGAAGAAATCAGGCATGCGGTCCACCTCTCATGAAGACAGCGAGTCCAGCGTCTGGCCGGCGGTGCGAAAGGCGGCCACGTAGGCGGCGACGGCCGGATCCTGCGCGCGCAGAAACTCGCGCGGCGTGAAGACGCCGCAGAGCCTGCCCTCGTCCATCAGGGCGATGCGCGAGCCCAAGAGCAGCGCTTCGCGCAGATCGTGCGTGACGAACACGATGGTCTTCTGCAGATGCAGGCGCTGTTGCAGCGCCAGGAACTCGGTCTGAATGT
>CAZXVY010000013.1:17183-20929 GCA_964644115.1 uncultured Terriglobales bacterium | reverse complement strand
CCCTTCTTTAGCTCAGCGGGGCGCGCGCCGACCAAGCCCAGAGCCCAAGATTGGAACTGGAATGGGTCTTCTTGAGCCAATGCTTGAGCTTCGGAGAAAGAGATGGGTTCCCCGATGACGTCGTAGGTAGCTTCGACGCCCTTGCCGAAGGCGTGAAGCAGCCGGGTCTTTATTAGGTTGATGGCAAGATGGGTGATGTCGATTCCGATCCAGCGACGTTTCAGGCGGTGGGCAACAGCTACGGCAGTGCCGCAGCCGCAAAATGGGTCTAAGACAAGATCGCCTTCGTTGCTGCTGGCACCAATGATTCGCTCCAGGAGGGCTTCGGGTTTCTGGGTCGGGTATCCCAGTCTCTCATCTGCCTGAGCGGCGATCGGGTTGACGTCGGTCCAGACATCCTGCAGAGGAACGCCCGGCATTTCGTCAAGATAACGCTTGTACGCAGGAACAGCACCGGGATGAGTCTGCACAATTCGACCTTCGCGCAGCAATTCTTCCATGCGCTCTTGCTGTACCGCCAATAGCGAGTTACTCCCAGGACTTCGTAGCTGGGGTTTCCCTTGGCTTTACCACCAGGCCCAGTAAGGTCCCCGAGCCGATAGCGGCGCCCAGTTCCTTCCTCGACATACTTGTAGAACTGGGTGACGTATTCCGGGTCGTACAGCGTATAGACGGGATTCCACTCCCATGAAGCTCCGCGGGTGAAGAAGAGAAGGATATCGTGGATGCGGCCGTGTTGCTTCCTGCCTTGCTTTGTATCGCTGTGGGCACTGCTTCGCTTCCAGACTATCTCGCTTCGGAAGAAGCTCGGGCCGAAGACAGCATCCATCAACATCTTGAGGTAGTGGCTAGCTGTTGGATCGCAGTGGAGGTAGATGGAGCCGGTTTCCTTCAGGACCCGCCGTAGCTCGACCAGCCGAGGGGCCATCATGGCGAGATAGGCCATCATGTCGCTGTTGCTGAGGAAGGTGCGGAAGGCGCGCATGGCGTCGGCGACGCGGCCTCCGGCTTCGACGACTTCCTGATAGCTGCGCTCGGCTTCTATGTTCCACTCCCAGGTGTCCTCGAAGGCCATGATCTGGGAAGCGGAGCGGGTGCCGTCTTTTTCGGCAAAGAGGACGTTGTAGTCCTGACGGCTGTTGAAGGGCGGGTCAAGGTAGATGAGGTCCACCGATTCGTCTTTGACGTAGCGGCGGAGGACGTCGAGGTTGTCGCCGTAGTAGAGCTTGTTCTCGGCCATCTAGGCCGCACTGTACCACAGGGGTTGGCTTGGTGGGCGCAGGGCTTCGGGGTCTGTGTCGCAACTCCTGTGTCGCCCCTGCGGTGCGGGGTCGCGTCGTCCCTACGGGACTCGCTCCTCTCTCTTGCCGGCTACCCAGCGCTGAAGCGCTGGGCTACTCTCCGTCGCGCCTACGGCGCTGAGTCGAGCCCCGTAGGGGCGACACAATCGCTCTTTGAAAACCTGGAAATTGGGCCAGACGGCGAATCTGGAGTGCCGTCCCTACGGGACTCGGCGGCTTTGGGGCCGCTGCCCCAGCGCTGAAGCGCTGGGATACGATTCCGTCGCCCCCGCGGCGGGCTTAGTCGCCCCCCGGTTCCCTCTTAACAAATCCACATTTCGCGACTACAATAGCTTTCGCTGCATCCCATAAGCAGCGAAACAGGCGGTATCCCGAGATTCGGGAACTGCACTGGAGGAAGCCATGAGTATCACGTCGTCCCCCGACGCCCGGGGAAATGACGCCCGGGGAAGTTCCCAGCCCAAAGTCACCATCCAGTCCATCCGCGAGAAGAAGCTGTTGCGCGAGCCCATCACCTGCCTGACGGCCTACGACTACGCTTCCGCCCGCCTGGTGGACGAAGCCGGCATTGACATGGTGCTGGTGGGCGATTCGCTTGCCCAGGTGGTCCTGGGATACGAGAGCACCTTGCCGGTCACCATGGACGAAATGGTGCACCACACGCGCGCCGCGCGCCGCGGGGTGAAGCGCGGGCTGCTCATCGCCGACATGCCCTATGCGTCCTACCATCTCAGTATGGAAGACGCGCTGCGCAACGCCGCCCGCTTCGTCAAGGACGCAGGCACGGAAGCGGTGAAGATTGAAGGCGGCGAAAAACGCAGCGACCTGGTCCACCGCCTGCTGGACGCGGAAATTCCGGTGATGGGGCACATCGGGCTGACGCCGCAGTCGGTGAACGTCATGGGCGGATACCGCGTCCAGGGCAAGACGCTGGCCGCCATCGAACAGCTCATGCGCGACGCCGTTGCCCTGGACCGCGCGGGCGTTTTTTCCATCGTGCTCGAAGGCATTCCGCGCGAAGTTGCGGCCATGATCACGGCGGAGGTTTCTGCGCCCACCATCGGCATCGGCGCCGGGCCCGAGTGCGACGGCCAGGTGCTGGTGCTGCACGACATCCTCGGCCTCAGCTTCGCGCCGCCGGCCAAATTCGTGCGCCGTTACGCGGACGCCTCCTCGCTGATCTCGGGCGCGGTTGCGGCATTTCGCGACGATGTCACGGCGCACCGCTATCCGGCAGACGAGGAGTCGTACCACCTGCCCCGCGACACGCAGGCCGCGCTGGAAACCATCAGCGCGCGGAAACGGGCGATGGGAAGGTAGGCGAGTACAGAGTACCGAGTACTGAGTACTGAGTACCGAGTTGCGAGTAACCGAGTTGGGAGTACAGAGTGCAGAGTGCAGAGTACAGAGTTGCGAGTTAGAAAGTGCAAGGCCGGTATTCCAGGCTCGGTACTCGCAACTCGGTACTCGCAACTATCCTGTGGGGCGCTAGAAGCTGGTGTTCCAGGCTCGGTACTCGCAACTCGGTACTCGCAACTCGGTACTCGCAACACCCCATGCAGATCCTCTCCACCATTACCGCAATGCGCGCCGCCTGCCGGGAAGCCAAGGCCCGCGGAAGGCTGGGCTTGGTCCCCACCATGGGCGCGCTGCACGAAGGGCATCTTTCCCTGGTGCGCGCGGCCCGGACGCAATGCCAGACCGTCGCGGTGTCCCTCTTCGTCAATCCCACGCAGTTCGGCCCCAACGAAGATCTTGCAAAGTATCCGCGAACCTTTGAGCGTGACTGCGAACTGCTGCAGCGCGAAGGAGTAGACCTGCTGTTCGCGCCTTCGACGGAGGAAATGTATCCCGCGGGCGCAGCCACCTGGGTGACGGTGGAAGGCCTGAGCCAGAAACTGTGCGGGCGCTCGCGTCCCACGCACTTCCGCGGCGTCACCACGGTGGTGTCGAAGCTGTTTCACATCGTCGAGCCCGACCTCGCTTTCTTCGGGCAGAAGGACGCGGCGCAGTGCGCCATCCTGCGCAAGATGGTGCGCGACCTCGACCTGCCGGTCGGGATCGTGGTCTGCCCCATCGTGCGCGAGGCCGACGGCGTGGCCATGAGTTCGCGCAACGCCTACCTCAGCCCCGGTCAGCGGCGCTCGGCCACGGTGCTGCATCGCGCCCTCTCGCGCGTTGCGGAGCTGGCGGAAAAAGGAGAGCGGATCTCGGCCAGGCTGATTGACGCGGCGCAGCGCATCTTCCTCGAAGAAGCGGAGGTTCGACTGGACTACGTCGAGATTGTGGACAACGACACCCTGGATCCCGTCGAAGACATTTCCCACGGAGCGCTCGTCGCCGTCCAGCGGCACGACGATCCGGCGGCGCACGATCTCCGCCGTCTCGCCGAGGTCGAGCCGCTCCAGCCACGACATGAGATCGGCGTGCGCTTGCGCGGGAGTG
>CAZXVY010000013.1:0-17173 GCA_964644115.1 uncultured Terriglobales bacterium | reverse complement strand
CCGCGTACCTCGGCCCGACGCGCCTGATTGACAATCGTCTGTTGCCGCCGCAGAGTTCTCCCGCGCCATGAAGGCCGTCGTCATCATCCGTCCCGGCGGGCCCGAAGTGCTGGAAGTGCGCGATGTGCCCACGCCCCAACCCGCTGCGGGCGAGGTGCTGGTGCGGGTGATGGCCTCGGCGCTCAACCGCGCCGACCTTCTCCAGCGGGAAGGGCGCTATCCCGCGCCGCCCGGCGCGCCCGCCGACATTCCGGGCATCGAGTTTGCGGGTGAGGTTGCAGCACTCGGCCCCGAAGCCAGCACGTGGCGCCTGGGCCGGCGAGTCTTCGGCATCACCGGAGGAGGCGGGCACGCCGAGTATCTGGTGGCGCACGAACAAACGCTGGCTGAAGTTCCGCCCAATCTCAGTTGGACCGAAGCCGCGTCCATCCCGGAAGCGTTTATCACCGCGCACGACGCGCTCTGGCAGCAGGCTGCGCTGCGCGCCTCCGAGCGCGTGCTCATTCACGCCGTGGGCAGCGGAGTAGGCCTGGCGGCGGTACAACTTGTGCGCGCGCGGGGCGCTGTGCCCTATGGCACGGCGCGCACCGAAGAAAAACTCCAACGCGCGCGCGAGTACGGTCTGGAAGACGGCGTAATGCTGCGCGACACGTTGGAGCGGCTGGGGCAACCGCTGGCCGGGCGCACCGCGCAGTGGACCTCCGGACGCGGCTTCGACGTCGTGCTCGACCTGTTAGGCGGGGACTACGTTGCCGCCAGCATCGGTGCGCTCGGCCTGCGAGGGCGCTTGCTGCTGGTGGGGACGCTGGCCGGGTCCCGCGCTGAACTCGACCTGCGCGCCGTGCTGGGGAAACGGTTGCGGCTCATGGGCACCGTGCTGCGCTCGCGTCCGCTGGAAGAAAAAATTGCCGCCACGCAAGCCTTCGCGGCCGACGTGGTGCCGCTGTTCGCGCAGGGAAAACTGCGCGCAGTGGTGGACAGCGAATTTCCCTTGGCGGAGATCCGCGCCGCCCATCAGCGCATGGAATCAAACGCGACCTTCGGAAAAGTGGTGATCAGGGTTGCAGAATGCGTCTGATTTGTTTGTTCCGACCGAGGCGGAAGGATCCGGAGCCCGCCACCAGGCGGGCGAAGGGGACTGAGGCGAGTGGAGGAATCCCTAGGACCGGCAGATACGTTGAAGGTAGAGGTTCCTCGACTCGCGCTTCCTTCGGTCGCGCTCGCTCGGAATAGTAAAAACTGCGTCTGATTTGTTTGTTCCGACCGAGGCGGAAGGATCCGGAGCCCGCCACCAGGCGGGCGAGGGGGACTGAGGCGAGTGGAGGAATCCCCAGCGCCAGCAGATACGTTGAGGGTAGAGGTTCCTCGACTCGCGCTCCCTTCGGTCGCGCTCGCTCGGAATAATAAAAACTACGTCTCCACCTCCCGCACTCCGCCGGAGAGCACGGTGCGCCAGCCTTGCTCGGTGCGGACGCGCAGGAATCCGTGGGCGTCGAGGCCGTCGGTGATGCCCTCGAAGCCGCCATTCTCGTCCACGCGCACCGCTTTGCCGCGCGCGCAAGAGGAGTGTTCGACAAAGCGGCGCAACACGGCCTCGCGAGTAGCGGCCGGGTCCGCGACCAGGGCGCGATATTCGCGATCGAGCGCCCGCAGCAGCGCCGCTGCCAGCTCCACGCGCGACCAGGTTCGCCCGCTGGCCAGTCGCAGCGAGGTGGCCGTGGAGCGCAACTCGGCGGGAAAGTGCTCGTGGTTTACGTTAAGTCCGATGCCCAGCACCACGTAGCGCACGCGCGTGGCTTCCGCGTGCATCTCCGCCAGGATTCCGCAGAATTTCTTCCCTTGGGTCAGCAGGTCGTTGGGCCAGCGTAAGTCGGCGTCCACGCCGGTAACGTGCTGCACGGCCGCGCGCGCTGCCAGTCCGGCCGCCAGCGTCAGCACCAGAACTTCGGCGGGCGCCATGGCCGGGCGCAGCAGCACGGAAAGATAGATGCCGGCGGACTTCTCCGAGTGCCAGCCATGGCCGCCGCGTCCGCGTCCTGAGGTCTGCTCTTCTGCGAAGAAGACGCTGCCCTCGGGCTCGCCCGCCGCGGCTGCGGCCAGCGCTTCGGTGTTGGTGGAGCCAGTGCGGAAATAATGATGGACGCGCGCCGCAAACAGCGTGCCTTTGAGCATAGGAGCGAGCACTTCCGGCAGCAGCAGGTCGGGCACGCGCTTGAGCTGGTAGCCGGTGGTGGGGTGTCCCGCAATCTCCACTCCCAATGCGCGCAACTGCTCGACGAAGCGCCACACTGCGGAGCGGCTGGCGCCAATCTCCTGCGCGATCTTGGTGCCGCTGACCACCACGGTGGCGTGCCCGGCCAGCAGGCGGATGATGTGACCGAGGCGTCCATCGGTGCGCGCGGAGACGGCCGCCGCGGGCGTGGGTTTACGGCGCCGGGTTGGGGAGGCGGGAGCGATGCCGGAGATTATGAGGGAAGCGGCGGCCAGTGGCTAGTGGTCAGTGGCCGGCGAACGGTAACTTACGCCGGCAAAACCCGCAGGCTCATGTCCACGGCCGCCGAGGAATGGGTGAGCGCGCCCACGGAGATGAAGTCTACTCCGGTCTCGGCGTAGGCGCGGACGTTTTCCAGATTGATGCCGCCGGAACACTCGAGCGGCACGCGCCGGGTGTGTGAACCCACGCGCTCCACGGCCTTCGACACCTCGCCCACCGACATGTTGTCCAGCAGCACGGCCTCGGCGCCGTGCTGCAGCGCCTCCTCCAGTTCTCCCAGCGTGCGCACTTCGATTTCCAGCGGCTGGTTGCCCTGGCGGTTGCGATGGGCGCGCTCCAGCACCTTGGTGATCGAGCCGGCCAGCGCGATGTGGTTGTTCTTGACGAGCACGCCGTCGGAAAGATCCAGGCGGTGATTAAAGCCGCCGCCGCAGCACACCGCGTACTTGTCCAGCATGCGCAGGCCGGGGACGGTCTTGCGGGTGTCCAGGATGCGGGCATGCGTGCCGGCGATGGCGTCCACGAACCGGCGGGTCAGGGTGGCGATGCCGCTCATGCGCTGCAGGATGTTCAGGATCACCCGCTCGCAGGAAAGAATAATGCGCGCGTTGTGCCGGATCACGGCCACCGGCTGCCCGCGGTGCAGGCGCACTCCGTCGAAGACTTCGGGATGGCTGCGCACTTCCGGGTGCGAGATCACACTCGCGTCCAGCGATTCATAGATCTCCAGGATGCGCGTCACCGCGCCCAACCCGGCCAGAACCAGGTCCTGCTTGGCGAGGATGGTGGCCGCGGCACGCTGGTCGGGATCAATGCAGGCCACAGTGGTGGCGTCGCGTTGCGCGCTGTCTTCGCGGAGCGCGGTTTCGAGTATGGCGGTGATCCGGCGGCTGTGCCAGTCCATAGAAACAGTTGCCAGTGGCCAGTGGTCAGTTGCCAGTGACCACACTCTATTCCATCCGGCCCTGCCGAGCGGGGCCGGGCTACATCACTGCAAACCTTCCAGGGCGGCGCGCGTTTTCGCCAGCAGCACCTTTTTCCCCTGCAAATTCTTGCGGAGGCCTTCCACCACGTGGGCCGGCGCCTTGGACAGGAACTGCTGATTGGAAAGCTGGCGCTGGGCGTTGGCGACCTCTGCTTCCAGCTTCGCCAGCTCTTTCTCCAGGCGCTGGCGCTCGGCGGCGGTGTCCAGCTTTTGCTGGTACACCACGGCGACGTCGAAGCGCGCGGTGGAGCGGGCGCCCGCCTGCTGGGCCAGCGATTGGTCCACGAACGTGATGTCGCTCACACTCGCCAGCTTCTCCACCGCTTCGCGGTTCTGCTCGACCAGCCGGCGCACTTCCGGCTCGCCAAAGATGCTGATAGGGGTGCGCGTCTTGGGCGACTCCACCTTCAGGTCGGCGCGGATGGCGCGCACGTTCACGATCAGGTCCTGGAGGATGGCCATCTCCGTTTCCGCATTGAGATCCACCCGCTGGTCGTCGGACTGCGGATAGGCGCCCAGCGCAATGGACTGGTGCGGCGTCTTGCCTTCGTAGAACGCGTGCCACAATTCCTCGGTCAGGAAGGGCATGAAGGGCGAGAGCAGGCGCAAGGCGCCCTCAAAAATTTCCACCAGGTGGTCGAGCGCCTGGCGCGCGGCCCCGATTCCATCGGGGCGCGCGGCGCCTGCCAGGCGCAGCTTCACCAGCTCCAGGTACCAGTCGCAGAACTCGTGCCAGAAGAAGTCGTACACCCGGTGTGCGGCTTCGTCGAAGCGGTAGTTCGCGAGTTCAGCATTGACTTCGCCGGCCACGCGATGGAAGCGCGAGGCGATCCAGCGGTCTTCCAGCGTCTGGGCGAGCGCCTGGGGCGAAGCCCCGATGGAATCGGGGGCGCGCGCCTGCCACTCCTCCAACGACCACCAGCCCTCCTGGCGAGCGCGCTCCAAGTTCATAAAGATAAAGCGGGCGGCGTTCCAGATCTTGTTGGCGAAGGCGCGGTAGCCCTGGGTGCGCTTTTCGTTGAAGGCGATGTCGGTTCCGGGAGCGGCCATCGCGGCCAGGGTGAAGCGCACGGCGTCGGTGCCGTAACGGTCAATGATCTCGATGGGATCAAGGGTGTTGCCCTTGGTCTTCGACATCTTCTGCCGCTCGGCGTCCCGCACCAGCGCGTGGATGTAAACGCGGCGGAAAGGAACGCTGCCCCCCGGGTGTCCCGCCATGAAGTGGCAGCCCATCATGATCATGCGCGCCACCCAGAAGAACAGGATCTCGTAGGCGGAGATCAGCAACGACGTAGGGTAGAAGACCTCGAGATCGCGGGTTTTCTCCGGCCAGCCCAGGGTGGTGAAGGGCAGCAGGCCGGAAGAGAACCAGGTGTCGAGCACGTCTTCGTCCTGGCGGACTTCGCCCTGGCAGCTGGGACAGGCGGGGGGCGCGCGGCGGGCCACGGTGATGGACTTGCACTCCCGGCAGTGCCACGCCGGGATGCGGTGTCCCCACCACAACTGGCGGGAGATGCACCAGTCGTGGATGTTCCTCATCCACTCGAAGTAGGTGCGACCGTAGTTCTCCGGAACGAAGGTGACCTCGCCCTTTTCCGCGGCCTCGATGGCGCGCTGCGCCAGCGGCGCCACCTTGACGAACCATTGCGTCGAAAGCCTGGGCTCCACGATGGTCTTGCAGCGGTCGCAGCGGCCCAGGCTGAAAACGTGGTTCTGGGTGGCGAACAGCAGCCCCTCTTTCTCCAGGTCTTCCAGCACCCGGGCGCGGGCCTCGAAGCGGTCGAGCCCGGCGTACTTGCCGGCGTTCTCGTTCATGTGCCCGGTCTCATCCATCACGTCAATCTGCGGCAGCAGGTGGCGCAGCCCGGCCTGGAAGTCGTTGGGATCGTGCGCCGGGGTCACCTTCACCGCGCCCGTGCCGAACTCCGGGTTGGCCAGTTCGTCCACGATGATGGGGATATCGCGGTTCAGCAGCGGAAGCCGGGCGAGTTTGCCATGCATGTGCTTGTAGCGCGCATCGTTGGGGTGGACGGCCACGGCCACGTCGCCCAGCATGGTTTCCGGGCGCGTGGTGGCCACCACGATAAAGTCCTCCAGGCCCAGCACCGGATAGCGCACCAGGTAGAGCTTCCCCTGGTGTTCTTCGTGCACCACTTCCAGGTCGGAGATGGCGGTGACACAGCGAGGACACCAGTTGACGATGTACTTGCCGCGGTAGATCAGCCCTTCTTCGTACAGGCGGACAAACACTTCAATCACGGCGTGCGACAGGCCCTCGTCCATGGTGAAGTAGAGGCGGTCCCAGTCCACCGAGTCGCCCAGGCGCTTCATCTGCTGGAGAATGGCGCCGCCGTAGAGCTGCTTCCACTGCCACACCCGGTCGAGAAAGGCCTCCCGGCCCAGCCCGCGGCGCGACTTGCCTTCGCTGGCCAGTTGCCGCTCCACCATCATTTGCGTGGCGATGCCGGCGTGGTCCGTCCCCGGCAGCCACAGCGTGCGGAAGCCGCGCATGCGATGCCAGCGCGCGATGATGTCCATCTGGGTGTGGTTGAGCATGTGGCCCATGTGCAGGCGGCCGGTGACGTTGGGCGGCGGCAGCAGCACGGTGAACACCGGGCGCGCGGCGTCGGCGTCACCCGGCTGGGGAGTGGGTGCGGAAAACAGCTTCTCCTTGGCCCAGTACTCCGCCCAGCGCGCTTCAATCGCGCCCGGCTCGTAGGCTTTGGGAAGTTCGTGCGGCATGCCGAGGGAAAAACGATATTACAGATGCCGAAGGAATCGGGCAAACTCCGCTTTCCTTATTTGGGAGCTAGAAGCAGGCCTGGCTCTGT
The DNA here is from genome assembly GCA_964644115.1 of uncultured Terriglobales bacterium. Taxonomy (GTDB): domain Bacteria; phylum Acidobacteriota; class Terriglobia; order Terriglobales; family Acidobacteriaceae; genus CAZXVY01. The sequence goes on along the minus strand of CAZXVY010000013.1, from coordinate 10,863 downwards.
TGACATCATGGGAAAAGCAAACCCAAGATCCCTCGATACGCCCTCCCTTTCCCCTTCGCCTGCGCTCAGGGGGCCGGTCGGGCGGCTCGGGATGACAAGGGCAAAGGAAGGCAGGAACGCGGGGCGAAAGCCCCGCTCTCCCACGAAGGGGAGAGGATGTCAACAAAGCCAAGCGGCCTCTCGAAGGAGTTGCTCCAGCAGATTCAGAGCGTCAAAACCGTCTCTGCACTCTGCGCTTGAGGTAAGGTCGAAACATCAAGAGACATCATCTTGCTCTTGATGAGCGTGTACGGATGATCCGGGTCATTTGGATACAAGTTCCTCCAAAGCTCTCCCGACTCAGCAGCATCTTCAACGCACTCAAACGCCTTGCGTGGATCTCGCGTTGGCACGTCAACAAACGACAGATTAACTTCCTCATCGTCAAGCGGATCTTCAAACACGAAATATACTCGGGTCATCGCAGGGCACCTTTCTGAGAGTCAGCTTGAAATCTCCCAATCAGCACCTTGAGCTCGTTCTACCGAAGAGACGCGCTCCGGTGGCCGCAACCACGAAAACAAAGCCCAGCAGAGCTCTCCTTATCGAATCGTGAGCAAGCGGTTGCCGAATAGAGACACGCTTGCCATTGATTGTCACGCCAACGAGCCAGTTGCCAGTCCACTTAAGGTCCGTTACCCTCGCATGCTCGAATTGGGCATGGCAGTTTGCACACACGACCAGCAGGTTACTGGGGTGATGGCCGACCTTTGAGTTGAGGTGGTGTATTTCAAAATACGGCTCGCCGTTCTTCTTGTCAAAAGTGAAAGAACAAAGCTGACACTTTCCATCAAGTAGTTCTCGAAGCAGAATCCGCATTCCCGAGGGAACTCCCCCGTGGCGCTCAGCCCCACCTGGAAGTACGGTAGGTCGTGGTTGGCGTGTCGATTCCTGGGCAATGCGCAGCAGCTCTTCTTGGGCCAGCTCTCGTGGGCGCTTTTTAGTCAGGCGTGAGAGCGTACCTAGTTCCCGTTCGGCTTCCGCATCCGTCTCTGCGGCATCAAGCTTCTGGCGGGTTTTTTGTTCTAGGCGCTCTTGAACGTAACGTTCCAAAGCTATTCGATATAGCCGTTTGTCCAAATCTTCGACGGTGATTGAAATCAGGTCGCGCTCGCGCACGTCTCTCTTGGAAAACCAATGACTAAGTCCGAATATCCGAGTTTCTTTGACAGTGGGGTCGTAAGGATGAAACGTGAGTACCGTGATCTCTTCCTCGTCATCAAAAACGACTTGGATTTGGCTTTTCTCGCCCGGAAACCAATCGTTGAACTTTTGCGGTATGGCGAGCAAACCCTTGCCCAAGCGGCTGGCAGATGCCCGGATCGTGAAACGTTGCTTGTCGGCACTCACACTCTTAACACTCTCGCCTTACCAACCCCTATCTTGGAGGCGGCCCGCATTCAATATTCTAATGGCAGCATAGTGAGGTTCGCGGAGTAATTGTGACACCTAAATGTACTGTCATTCTGAGCCCGCCGCGGCGGGCGAGGATTCTGCTTTTGGTTGGGGTTCGAGAAACAGCAGATTCCTCGCGCCAAAAGTGGGCGCTCGGAATGACAACCCGTTGGTCGCGATCTAGATTACCGGCTACTTCCTTGCGCGCTCCGCCTCAGCGGCCAGCTCGCGGGCAATTTCTTCGATGAGCTGGGGTTTCATGCGCTCCGTGACCCGGTGGACGATGAGGGCGATGGTGTTGGCGTCGACCGTGGGGGCGCCGGAGGGAGTGGCGGAGGGTGTGACTGCGGGCGCCATTTCGCTGCCCATGGCCACGGACATGGCGGCGGCGAGTTCGGCATCGGGTTTGTTCTCCGGAGGAGCCGCCGCCTCAGCGACCGGCTCGGGCGCAGGGGGCTCTTCTTCCACGGCCACGGCGGCGAAGGTGCGCTGCATCTCCTGTTCCAGGGAGAGCTTGGCTTCGCTCGCGGTCAGCGCTTCTTCTTCCGCCATCCAGCCGGGCGGAGGCGGTTCCGGCGCGGCTTCCGGCTGCGCAGCAACTTCGGCAGCCGGCGATTCTGCTTCGTATCCGGACATGGCGGCGCTCACCCGGGCTTCGAAGTCGTCTTCCTCTCCGGCCGCGGGCTCCCCGGCCGCGGGTGTGGGAGCAGCCGGGGCACTGGTAAGCTCGGGGGCAAGTTCGGGGGCAAGTTCGGCGGCGGCGGAAGCTTCGACGGGGGCCGCATCGTCATAGAGCTCCGGCATGTCGGCGGCAACGCCCACGGAGACTGGCTCCCCGTAGTCTCCAAACTTTGTGGGGAAGGCGGAAGCCATATCCGCGGCGTCGGTAACCAGGGCTGGATCCTGCCCGGGGGCTGCGCCGCCCATCTCTGCGGCAGCGATGCCAGGCTCCAGGCCCTCGGCAGCGAACGAGCCCGCGGAAGGCTCGCGGGGAGGAGAAGTAAACTCCACCTCCGAATCGCGAGCCGGGGGCGCCGTACGCGACATCTCCAGCGCCCGGGTAATGCGGCCGGCATCGGGCGCGGGAATTTCCTGGGTGGGCGCGGTGAGAGGCTCGTCGCCCAGCATGTCCATGCCGAAGGCGGGCGAAGACGCCATGTGATCGGGAACGTTAATGGCCTGCGTGGGCGCGGGCTCGTCGGGAGCGGAGACCTTCCACTCTTCGTAGGAGGCGTCCTTGATTTCCTCCAGCGGGGCCAGCTTCTGCGTGGATTCGTAGGACGCGGCCGCCAGCTTGTCCTCGATCTTCTTTACCGCCGCCAGCAGGTCTTTTTCCTGGAAGGGCTTTACGATCATGCCCTCGGCCTGGAGGCGCTCGCCGTCGGCGGGTTTGTAGGCCTCCTTCTCCATCGGGCCCACGGTGAAAATCACCGGCAGGCCGGCGGTTTCGGCCACGGCGCGGATCTTCTCGCAAACCTCGATGCCGTTGTAGCCGGGCATCACCACGTCGAGAATGGCCAGTTGGGGCTTCTCGGAGTTGATCTTCTTCAGCGCTTGCGCGCCGTTGCTCACGGTGATGACTTCATGCCCCGCACCCTCCAGAAACTTCACTCCCAGCTTCTGGGCGGTGGTGCTGTCATCGGCGAGCAGGATCTTCAGGGGCAAGGCTGTGTCCTCGGGACAGTCGAGAAACAGAAACGTTACTGATTCTGGCGGCGCAAGTCAATGCGCCGAAGGGCGTGCACCGTGGGGTGCGGCCCCGGCGGCCGCACCCCCGGCCTGCCCCTAGAAGGGGATAACCTTGCGCAGCCCTTTCTTCTTCTTCTTCCGGCTGGAGGAAGTTTTCTTCTTCTCGTCCTTCTTGGTCTGGCTGGAACTGGAGGAGGCAGAGTCCGGGGGTTCGTCTCCGCTCTGGTCGGCATCATTCACCTGGATCTGCGGCGGCGAGGCCTCGACCCCGTCGGCCGGGGGAGCTGAGCCCTGGGTACCCTGCGCGTCGGCTGACCGCGGCGCCGATTCGTTGGCGCCCGGGCTGCCGCTGCCGCCAACCACTCTTTCTGCCGTCACCTCGGCGCCCGAGCTCGGCCCTCCACCCACGAGGCGGATCATGCCTCTGGCTTCTTCCACGGCGCTGGTCTGGGGTGGATCCACCATGGTGGGTTCACCCATCCCGGTGGTGCGGTGCACGTCCGGCCCGCGGACGATCGCGGTCATGATCTTTTTCCTGATGCCGGGATTGCCCCGGCTGCTTTCCTCAGCCTCGTTCAGAGCGACGGCCTCGGGCGTGGGAGTGGGGACGGGGCGCTTCAGCTCTTCCAGGCGCTCCTTCGCGTCTTCGGCGCGGTACATGGCCGGATAGCGGCTGACGATGCGGGTATAGGCGGCGGCGGCTTTTTCCGTGAGCTGCTGAATCACCTTGCCCTTGTCGGTTTCGCTGAACTGCGCGGCGCGAGCCATGGCAATCTGGTTCTCGTAGGCGTTGCCCAGCATGAACAGTGCCTCGTCGGCGCCGCTGTAGAGCGGGTAGGTATCGGTCACCGACTTCAACCGCGCGGCCGACGCTATCCACGACTCCCGCCGGAAATAGAACTGCCCGATGCGGAACTCGCGCTCGGCCAGCACCTCCTGAACCTGGCGGAGCCTGATTTTGGCATCCCCCACCTTGGGGTGCTCGGGGAACTGCAGGATCATCTGCCGGTACTCGTCTTCCGCCCGCTTGGCGTGGGTGTAGTCGCGGTCCGGTTTCTCCATCTGCTTGTAATGGATGTCGCCCACCTTGAGCTGGGCTTCGGCCGCTTCCGGCATGTTGGGAAAGAAGGTGATGAAGTCCTTGTACTCGATTTCCGCCTGGGCCAGGGCGGCCGAGCCCCCCTCCTCGTACCAGGTGTCGCCCACCGTCAGCTTGGCCCGGGCCACGTATTCCGAATCCGGGTAGGTGTTGATCAGGGTCTGCAGGACCAGGCGGGACTGGTCGTAGCGCTTCTTCTGCAGCGAGGCCATGGCGCGGTCAAACAGCACCTTGTCGGGCTGCTTGGTGTCCAGATCGGCCAGAGGATTCTGCGCCTTGTTCTTGCTGCAACCTGCCAGCAGGATGGTCAACAGGACCAGCAGGGTAACGCCCAGAGTTCGACGAAGCATTCTTCTATACCGCCTTGGAAGGGAATACGGTGTTGGGAAACACAGGCATAAAGTGTACTAAAGACGGCCCTGATTGTGTAACCACTGTAGAGACGTTGCTTGCAACGTCTCTGCCTGCGCCGTTTCAGCCCGAGACGCAGCAAGCTGCGTCTCTACGGCCCGCCGTTTCAGCGCGAGACGCAGCAAGCTGCGTCTCTACGGCTTTCACGCCCGCTGCAGGGTGGCCTCGCGGGCCGCGCGCAAAAGCTCCTCGCTGTTCTTCTTTGGATCGCCTTTCCCGAACACCGCGTTGCCTGCCACCAGAATTTCTGCCCCCGCCCGGACCACCTCAGCCACGGTGTCGCGGGCGATTCCGCCGTCCACTTCAATGCGGAAGCCGGCGCCCTTGGCGTTGCGCATGGTGACCAGCTTGCGGATCTTGTCCAGCGACGCGGGGATGAACTTCTGCCCGCCGAAGCCGGGATTCACCGACATCACCAGCACAAAGTCCACCAGCTCCAGCACATCGCCCAGGGTCTGGACGGGGGTGGCCGGGTTGATGACCACGCCCACCTGCGCTCCCTTGGAGCGGATGAGCTCCAGCGAGCGGTGCAGATGGACGCAGGCTTCCTGATGGACGGAAATCCAGTCGGCGCCCGCGTCCACGAATGCAGGAACGAACTGGTCCGGGTTCTCGATCATCAGGTGGACGTCGAGCGGCACGTCGGTGGCCTTGCGCAGCGAAGCGACGACCGGAGGGCCGATGGTGATGTTGGGGACAAAGTGGCCGTCCATCACATCCACGTGCAGCAGGGTGGCGCCGCCTGCGACGGCAGCCTGCGCCTGCTCGCCCAGACGGGCAAAATCAGCCGACAGGATGGAGGGCGCCAGTTCGATCACGGTTCGTTCCTCTTAACCGGATTCGTCAGCAGTTTAGCACGCGAGGTGTGGAAGCGGGCGACCCGCCCGCGCGCTATCAAGCGCGCCAACGTAGCCCCGGCCGCCCCCTCACCGGAATGTTGAGGCGCTTGCGAGGCGTCTGAGTTGCGCCCCGAAACTTCCCGGCCCTTCAGAAGTTTTCGACCATCCAAGCGTTGCTGTCCAGGGTGGAGAGAGCGAACGCGAGTTGCTTCTGGTCGGGCGAAGGGACGGGAAACGAGATTTGCGTCCCTGCTTTCCATAGCTCGCGGACGTTGCCCTCCAGTCCGATATAGAACAAGGAACTACCCCGGGCGTGGGTCGTTGTGATCAGCAGGCCGCGCCCGTCCGGCAGCCAGGAGACATTGGAAAGTCGCGCAGGTGCCGCTTCCGTGTGCCGTTGTTCTCCGGAGCGGAGGTCGAGCAGCCGGGCACGGCGGTTCTCATGGTCGGAAGCGACGATGGCGACGGTTGCGCCGTCGGGTGAGAGGTCCCACATCGGACTTCCTCCGGGATAGATTTCGATGGAAGAGAGAGCGCCCTGCCGTCCCTGTATCGGGTCGAATGACACGAAGTCGAGTCGCTTGCCATCCGCGGCCGGCTCGCTCAGCACGCAGTGCTTCCGAGCCTGCGGGCAACGGAAGTGCACGCCCCAGGGCGCCTCCAACACCGTGCTGGTCGAGCCGCCGCCGATGGGCGTGCGCAACAACCGGAGTGACTGTGGGTAGGCGCCTTCGAGACGGGCATGGTCCCAATACAGCCACCAGACACCGTCTGGGCTGGGTCGCGCTTCGTACTGTTCCTGGGCGCCGCTTACGACCTCGTCGGGCGAGGTTTGCGAAAGATCCTGGCGGAAGATGTTCCAGGTGCCGTTGCGGTCCGAGTGAAACAGCAGGGCGCGGCCATCCGGCGTCCACGCGGAGGGCCGGTCCTGGCGTTGGTCGAAGGTGATGCGCCGTACAGTGGCGATCTCGCCGCCGCTGCCGGAGAAAGGCGCCACGTAAATGTCGGTTTGCTGGTGCTGCTTGACGAAAACCAGCCGCTTGCCGTCGGCGGTCGCACTGAAGTCACGGAAATTGAACCCTGCCCAGCGTGTAATGCGGCGGGGCTCGCCGCTGGCCTTGCCGCTGGCCGCATCCACGGGTAGCTCCCACAAGTTGCTTTCCGCCTGGCGGGAACCGGGCTCGGTGCGCGAGAAGATGATGCGGCCATCTGCCACCCAGCCAAAGGAGTCCAGCCGGTGGTCAGAGAACAGGACCTCCTGCTTCCCGGTCTGGAGATCGAAGGCGACGATAGCGACATCGTACTTTAGCGCATCGGAGCGATAGTGGATGAAGGCCAGCCTGCGGCTTTCGGGAGACCATTGCAGTTTGCCGAAGCGCACACCGGTATCCGCCTTCAGCAGTACGCGCGCATCCTCGCCGTTGGCGCCCATGACCCAGAGCTGATGGCCGTCCTTGGTAGTGCGGAAGGCGATCTGCGTGCCGTCGGGCGAGACTACGGCGTAGTCGGCGTCGCCGCGGATCTGGCGCGGCACGGCGGTGAAAATCGGAATCACCCAGATGGCTTTGGTCTCACCGGCTTCGCCCGGACCATCGCCGCTGGCGATCAGTTTGGTTCCGTCCCGGAACCAGGAAAGGCTCGCTCAGAGGAAACAGAACCCCGCCGGTAATCGCAGGGCGTGGGTCTCACCCGTCTCCAGCAAGCGAAGATAGACCCCGGTTGGATCGGAGTAGGCAAGGTACTGGCCGTCGGGTGAGACGGCGGCGGCGATCACAGGGTTTTCGATCGCGCTGGCGGTCAGTTGGCGTTGCAGGAGCTCGGAGCGCGGCTTCTCCGAGACAGGCAACCGCACTGCCACCACGATCAGAGCGAGGGCCGCGGCGGCTGCGAGCAAGACCCCTGTCCGGCTCCGCCACCAGGGCGTTTCTTTCCCCGGGCTGAAGCCTTCGGTTGCGGTGGACACGGCTTCGCTGGATGTTGGTCGAGCCGCCGTGGCGCCGCTTTCGCTCACGCGGGCTGGGGTCGGCGCCGCTTCGTCGCTGACCACGGGCACCCGCGCCGAATCGGTGTCGCGCTTCAGCCGCTTCAGGTCGGCGCGCAGTTCGGCAGCCGACTGGTAGCGCACCTCGCGGTCTTTCTCCAGCGCCTTGTTGATGATGTGCTCCAACTCCGGCGGCAGGTCCGGGTTCAGGCGCACCGGCGCAGTAGGCGCGTTGTGCAGGATGGCGTCGAAGATGGCTGCCGACGTGTCGCCGCGGAAGGGTAGAAGCCCGGTAGCCATCTCGTACAACACAACCCCGAAGGAGAACAAGTCGGTGCGCTGATCCAGTTCCTTGCCCAGCGCCTGCTCGGGAGACATGTAGGCCACCGTGCCCAAAGCCGCACCGGGGCTGGTGAGGTGTTCATCGGCGGTGACGGTGGGGGCCGAACCGGCGGCGGACGTGCGCGCCTGTCCCGGCTTGGCCAGACCGAAGTCCAGCACCTTGGCGTGCCCGCGTCTGGTAATGAAGATGTTGGCTGGCTTGATGTCACGGTGGATAACGCCCTCGGCGTGCGCGGCATCGAGCGCGTCAGCAATCTGCACCCCGTACGCCAGGATCTGCTCCGTCTGGAGCGGGCGGCCCGTGATCTTGTACTTGAGCGTCTCGCCCTCCAGGTACTCCATGGCGATGAAGTTATGTCCCTGGTGCTCGTCAATTTCGTGGATGGTGCAGATGTGGGGATGGTTGAGCGCGGAGGCCGTGCGCGCCTCGCGACGCAAGCGTTCCAGCGCCTGGGCGTCCTGGGAGAGCGCCTCAGTAAGAAACTTGAGCGCCACGTTGCGGCCCAGCTTGCTGTCCGCGGCCTTGTAGACGACACCCATGCCCCCGCTGCCCAGCTTTTCCAGGATGCGGTAGTGCGAGATGGTCTGCCCGATCACGAGAGCCCGATGTTAGGGCGTCGAGAAAGGCAAGTCAACGCAAGCTGCGTAGCCCGGCCGCCCTCGGCCGGGCCGAGGGCCAGCGGCGGACCGCATGGATCCTTCGTTCGCCAAGGCGCGCTCAGGATTTCGCTTGCGGGCTCAGACGCCCGCATCGCGGCTCAACTTCGCGTACTCCGCCTTGGCTTCCTTCAGGATGGGGATCTCGGGGTCGGCGTCTTTCCACAGCGCGAAGAAATCCTGGTAGGCCTTGCGGGCGGAGGCGGTATCGCCCTGGAGGACATGCGCGCGGGCCAGGCCGAGGCGGGCCAGCGAGAGCAGTGGCGAAGTGGGCTGCGCCAGGCGGGTACCCAGCAGCTTCTGAAACTCGTCGGCGGCTTCTTTGCCTTTTCCGGCGCGCAAGTGCGCGCGTCCGCGCTCGTAGAGCATGAAGTCCCAATAGGAAGCGTAGGGAAGCGCGCCGTCCAGCAAGGGGATCGCCTTTTGCGGGTTGCCGCGGTTGGTCTCCATGATGGCGCGCGCGCTGGAAGCGAAAACGGCGTTCACGTAGGTATCGCTGGGATACTGGCGAACCAGGTCGGTGATCACAGGTTCCACCTTGCTGTCCGCGCCGGCCGCGGCCAAAGCCAGCGCCACGACGGTCAAGATGTTGCGGCCACGAGAGATGCGGAGCGCGCTTTCAGCCAGCTCCACTGCTTTCGCCCGGTTGCCGAAGGTTGCCTCCACGTACGCTCCGCCTGCCAGGGTCTGCGCCGCGCCTTCGTCGAATTTCAAGCGCCGGGACATGTTGGAAGACTGCGCAAAGAGCCGTGTAGCTTCCTCAAGCTTGCCCGAGGCGGCCGCGATCTGTGCTTGGGTCTCGGTGAAACGGACCTCGGCGAATCCCTTCTTTTGCCGCATCCAGTCCGCGTGCTCCTTCATGGCAGCGGTGTCGCCCTCGGCGTAGGCGATCTGGTAGGACAGACCGTGGAAGAGCGGGGTTTCGGGATGGCTTGCCAATGCCTGCTTCAGAGTCGCCTTGGCCTCCTCCACGCGGTTCAATCCGAGGTAGGAAAAAGCGACCTGCCCGTAGGCGTAAAATTGCTGGGGATCGAGGCGAACGGCTTCGCGCGCGTTCTCCAGCGCCTTCTCGAACTGACCCATGCCGTTGTACGCGACCGCCAGATTGTTCCAGGGCGTGTATTCTCGCGGATAAGTCTGCTTGAAGAGCTCGTAGGCCTGAATACCCTTCTCCATATCGCCGGTCACGGAGGTGTAGTAGTGTGCGGTGATGTAAAGCCTTTCGCGCTCGCTGACGCGCTCCCGCAGCTCGAAGGCGCGGGTCTTATAACGGCGTTCCCGCTCGCTTTCGCCCAGGTTGCCGTAGATCACCCCCAGACGCGCGTGGGCGAGGGCGAAGTTAGGGTCGAGCTCAACGGCGCGTTCATAGAGCGGCATGGACTCAACTTCCCGGCCGCTGGCGCGCTTGGCGTCCGCCAAAGCCAGGGCCTTCATGGCTTCCAGCGACGAGGTGGTGGCCTGCTCAATGGGTGCGTCGAACTTCTGCACCGAGGCCAGCGATTCGCCCAGCTTCTCGCGGATGGAAGTCGCGGCCCGGCCTACCGCCTTCAGCACCTGCTCCTGACTTTCCGCCTCCACCTGCTCGCGGCCCAGCGGCTCGCCCGTGGCGCAGTTGGTCGCCTCGAGGGTGATGGCGTAATTCGAGCCCAGGCTGGCGATGGAACCCTGCATCATGGCCTTGATGCCCTGGCGCTGGCACACCTCCCGGGCCACGGCCTGGGTGAGCCGATCCTCCGGCGAGCGTCCCATGTATTGCAGGGTCTCGCGCACGCGCTCCTCGGGAAAAATGTTGAGATAGGGCGACTGACTGAGCTGCACCGCCAGCGCTTTCTTAAGGGTGTCGTCGAAGACGGCGTTGCCCGTGGTGTTGACGAAGTCGGTGAGCAGGATGGTGTCGCGCTCGGTGAGCGCGGGCGCGCGCTTGGGAAAATTGAAGATCAGCACGGCTGCCAGCAGGGCGGCCACCATCGCACTGGCGCTCAGCCACTTCCAGTTCTTTTTCGCCGCCAGAACCACGCGCGAGCTGCCGGTGGCGGGAGCCGTTGCCGCGGTGGTAGCGGCGCTGGTGCCGGTTGCCGGTGTGGCCGGCGGAAGCAGAGTTCCGGACGTTGATGCCGGTGGGGGTGTGGCCGGCGGGAGCGCCGTCCCGCTGGGCGGTGAAATGCGATCGCCGGCAGCCGCGATGGCGGCGCCGCTCGCCATTGCGTCGTTCACTACCCTGGCGCGTCCCGAGTCGGTGTCGCGCTTCAACCGCTTCAGGTCGGCGCGCAGTTCGGCCGCCGACTGGCAGCGCACGTCGCGATCCTTCTCCAGCGCCTTGTTGATGATGTGCTCCAGCTCCGGCGGCAGGTCCGGATTCAGGCGCACCGGCGCAGTAGGCGCGTTGTGCAGGATGGCGTCGAAGATGGCTG
>CAZXVY010000012.1:18718-21037 GCA_964644115.1 uncultured Terriglobales bacterium | reverse complement strand
TGGACATCATCAAGCACGCGGGCGGCGCGCCCGCCAACTTCCTCGACGTGGGCGGCGGGGCCAACGCCGAGCAGGTTACGCGGGCCTTCCAGATCCTGCTCAGCGACAAGAACGTGCGCGCCGTGCTGATCAACATTTTCGGCGGCATCCTGCGGGTGGACACGCTGGCGACCGGCGTAGTGGAAGCCGCCAAGTCTACGAAAATCAGCCTGCCGGTAGTGCTGCGCCTGGAGGGAACGAACGTCGAGGAAGGCCGCAGGATTCTGAAGGAGTCGGGACTGAACTTCACGGTTGCCGAGTCCATGAAGGACGCGGCGGAGAAAGTTGTGGCGGCGGCGAGAGCGTAAGGCAAAAGGAAGGAGGTAGGAGGTAGGGGTAGGAGCCAGGAAGGAGCAGGAGGTAGGAGTAGATGAGGGCGAGGAGGTAAGGCAAAAGTCAAAAGTCAAAAGTAAAAAGGCAAAAGTAAAAGCAAGAACGGACAGGAGCGGGAGGAGATGAGGTGCCAATGAAGTCCGGAGTGGCGGTGGTGATTTGTTGTGTGGCGCTGGCCGCGCAGGAGCCAAGGGGCAAGCCCGGCGCCGATCCCGCAGAGCAGTTTGAGCGGGGCATGCGCTACCTCTCAGGAGTGGGTGTGAACCGGAACGATCAGCAGGCCCTGGATCTGATCCGCAAAGCAGCCGACCTGGGCCATGGCCCCGCGCAGACCGTACTTGGGTTCTTCCATGAAACCGGGACGCTGGTTCCACGCGGACTTGAGCAAGCCGCAGTCTGGTATAGAAAGGCTGCAGAGCAGGGTGACCCGGTGGGGCAGTGGGTCCTGGGGCGAATGTACTGGACCGGCCAAGGGGTCGGCAGGGACGCGCAGCAAGCCGAACGCTGGTTGGAGAAAGCGGCTTCGCGGGGCGATGCCTTTGGCGCTTACTTGCTGGGAGTGGTGAAGGACGAGCGCGACTACCGCTCCGCGCCGGAGTGGTATCGAAAGGCGGCGGAACAGGGCCTGCCCAGGGCGCAACGCAGGCTCGGTCAGCTTCTGAAGGAGGGCCGCGCCTTGCCGCAGGACAAACAGGAAGCCTACGTCTGGCTCTTCCTCAGTTTCGAGGCGGGCGATGCGGTAGCTGCCCCTGACCTGCAACAGCTAGACGGCGAGCTTTCCAGTGCGCAGGTGGATGAGGCGAAAGCCAGGGCGCGGAAACTGCAGGAGGAAGTGTCGCGATCGGTGGTGGCCCGAGGCTGCACCGGCTGGACGGGGGAGTTCGCCGCCATTCCTGCAACGCCGCCTCCGAATTTGCAGCGGTTCTGCCGCTAGAGCATCGAGGCGAGCCATGAGCGTACTGATCGACAAGACGACGCGGGTGATCGTGCAGGGCCTGACCGGCCGCGAAGGGACGTTTCACGCCAAGGGCTGCGCCGCTTACGGAACGCAGATTGTTGGCGGAGTTACGCCGGGCAAGGGCGGAACGACGCACGAAGGCTGGCCGGTGTTCAACACCGTGGCCGAGGCGGTGGGGAAGACCGGTGCGAACGCATCCGTCATTTTCGTGCCGCCGATGGCTGCGGCCGATGCCATCATGGAAGCGGCGGACGCGGGCGTCGAACTGATCGTCTGCATCACCGAGGGCATTCCCACGCTGGACATGGTGCGCGCCTGGGAATTTCTTCAGGGACGCAAGTCGCGGCTGATCGGGCCGAACTGTCCGGGAATTATTTCACCGGGGAAGTGCAAGATCGGAATCATGCCCGGACACATCCACAAGGAAGGCGGGGTGGGGATTGTGTCGCGCTCGGGCACGCTGACGTATGAGGCCGTGCACCAGCTCACGCGGCGCGGGATCGGGCAGTCCACCGCCATCGGCATCGGCGGCGATCCCATCATTGGAACGAATTTCACCGACGCGCTCAAACTGTTCAACGCCGACCCGCAGACGGAAGCCATCGTGATGATCGGAGAAATCGGCGGCAGCGCGGAGGAAGCCGCGGCGGAGTACGTCCGGCAGAATGTGAAGAAGCCGGTGGTGTCGTTCATCGCCGGGCAGACCGCGCCTCCGGGACGGCGCATGGGACACGCGGGCGCCATCATCTCCGGGGGGAAGGGAACGGCGGCGGAGAAGATTCGCGCGCTGGAGGCGGCGGGCATCCGCGTGGCCAAGTCGCCGGCGGACATCGGGGAGACTTTGGTGGCCGCCATGGGGGCGGCGAAGGCGTGAGACTGGTTTCTCGACGTGCTGAAGTAGGAGAGAAAAACCAAGATCCCTCGGCACGCTCTTCTTCTCCCGCTGCGCGGGATCAGTCGGGCGGCTCGGGATGACAAAGTGTGTGCTG
>CAZXVY010000012.1:6449-18708 GCA_964644115.1 uncultured Terriglobales bacterium | reverse complement strand
TGCTGGGTAAGATCAAAACCAAGATCCCTCGGCACGCCCTTCTTCCCCCGACCAAGGTCGGGGTCAGTCGGGCGGCTCGGGATGACAAAGTGTGTGCTGGGCGCTTGCGGCGCGGCTGAAGCCGCGTCCTTTCAAAACCTATGAAAACCATCGAACGCACGTTTTCCATCATCAAGCCGGATGCGGTGAAGAAGCACGCCATCGGCGACATTCTGAAGACGCTCGAAGACAAGGGCTTCCGCATCATCGGCATGAAAATGATCGAGATCACCAAGGAACAGGCCGAGGGCTTCTATGCGGTGCATGCGGCCAAGCCCTTCTACGACTCGCTGACCACGTTCATGTCGAGCGGGCCCATCGTTGTTTTGGCGCTAGAGAAGGAAAACGCCATCGCCGAACTGCGCGCCATCATGGGAGCCACGAATCCCGCCCAGGCCGAGGAAGGCACCATCCGCAAGAAATGGGCGTCGAGCATCGAGCACAATGCCATCCACGGCTCCGACGCGGAAGACACCGCGAGATTCGAGATCAGTTACTTCTTCGGGGGGTATGAGCTGACGCGGTAGGGACTTTTTCTTCATTCCGAGCGAGTGCGACCAAGCGCAGCGCGGAAGCACGAATCGAGGAAGCGCTACCTCCGGCACACTCCCTCAAGCAAAGCAGATCCCTCGCTCCGCTCGGGATGACAAATCCCAGAGGCCTAAAGCAGATCCCTCGCTGCGCTCGGGATGACAAATCCCAGAGGCCTAGATCGGCGTGTAGAGGTTGGCATCCACGCGGTCGGCGATCCGGGGAAGTTCGCCGCGAGCGATTTCCAGAAAATGCCTGGTGGCGCGGTGCGCTTCGAGTGCGGCGGCGTCCGCGTACTGCTCGTAGACGAGGAAGCGCGCGGGTTCCTGCTGGCGGCGCTGGGCCACGTAAAGCAGGCAGCCGGGCTCCTTGCGGGATTCTTCCTGAAGCCTGGCGAAGAGACGAGCGACTTCTTCTTCCTTGCCCGGTTTTGCGATCCAGGAGACGACCAGGACGACCATGCGTTTGAGCTACTTTCTGCCGCGCCTGCGGCGCTGGGGTGCTGCCGGGCGGGCAGGCGGTTTGGCTGCTGCGCGAAGGCGCCGCCCCATCGGGGCGGCCGCACGGGCGAGGGCGCCCGTGCCTACACGGGCTGTGCCTACACGGGCCGGTGCGAGGCCCAAGGCGGCGCGGAAGTCGTCCATGAAAATTGTTTGCTCGCGGTCGGGCCCGGTGGACACCATGCCGATCTTGGCGCCGCTCTCGGCCTCCAGGAAGCGCAGGTACTGCTGCGCTTTTGCCGGGAGCTTGGAGAAGCTGGTGACGCCCTCCGTCGAAGTGCGCCAGCCGGGCAGCGTCTTGTAGACGCACTTCAACTGGTCGTAGCCCAGGGCCTGCGCGGGAATCTCCGACGTCTTCTTTCCCTTGATGGTGTAGCCGGTGCAGACGGGAATCTCCTTCAGTTCATCGAGCACGTCCAGTTTGGTGATGACCAGCCAGGAAATGCCGTTGAGCATGACCGAGTAGCGGAGCAGGGGCAGGTCCATCCATCCGCAGCGGCGGGGGCGGCCGGTGACGGCGCCGAACTCGCTGCCGCGCTCACGCAGGTGGTCGCCGATGGGGCCATGCTCCTCGCTGGGGAAGGGTCCGCCGCCCACGCGCGTACAGTAGGCCTTGGTGATGCCGATGACGGTCTGGATAGCTGTGGGCGGCACCCCGGTGCCGATGACGGCGCCGCCCGAGGTCGCGCTCGACGAAGTGACGAAGGGATAGGTGCCGTGGTCAATGTCGAGCATGGCGCCCTGCGCGCCTTCGAACATCACGCTCTTGCCGCCGGCGATGGCGCGGTTGAGCAGCACGGTGGTGTCGCACACGAAGGGCGCGATCTGCCGGGCCGCGGCCGCGTACTCTTCGTACATCTTGTCGGGATCGAGCGGCTCGGAGTTGAACAGCGTGTGCGCGATCAGGTTCTTCTCGGCGCAGGCATTTTCGATGTGGGTCTTCAGCAGCGTGAGGTCGAGCAGGTCGGCAACGCGCAGGCCGCGGCGTCCCATCTTGTCTTCGTAGGTAGGCCCGATGCCGCGCGAGGTGGTGCCGATCTTCACCCGTCCGGGCGCGTTTTCCGACGCCAGCTCCAGCATGCGGTGGTAAGGAAGGATGACGTGGGCGCGGCTGGAGATGAACAGATTGCCGTCGATGGCGACGCCGGCCTGGCGCAGCGCCGCGACTTCTTTGAGCAGCGCCAGAGGGTCCAGCACCACGCCGTTGCCGATCACGCCCTGGCAGCCCTGGCGCAGTACTCCGCAAGGCACGAGCTGCAGGATGAACTTCTTGCCGCGGATCATCACCGTGTGCCCGGCGTTGTGCCCGCCGGCATAGCGGGCAACCAGATCGAAGGAGTCGGAGAGGACGTCGACGATTTTCCCCTTGCCTTCGTCGCCCCACTGGGCGCCGACGATGACCGCGGTTCGTGCTTGGTTCATGGAAAAGTTGCCAGTACCCAGTTGTCAGTTGCCAGTTGTCAGTTGCCAGTTGTCAGTTCGCACACTCCCTGCCGCCCGTTTGTCGACAGAAGCTGAAATCCAGGGAAGGGGCAGAGAAGTGACGAGGAATAATAAATCATGGCTGACGCGGTAGCCAAGAGCATCCTTGGGGAGTCGGCCGGTTGCATCCCACCAGCGTTGGCGGAAGGGAGCACCTCTGTCACACTAGACGGGCAACTCGCAACTGGCAACTGACCACTGGCAAGCGATCATGCCCGAACTTCCCGAAGTCGAAACCATTGTGCGCGGGCTGGAGCGGCGCGTCACCGGAGAGGCCATCGAATCGGTGTGGCTGGGGGAGAAGCCGGAGCCGCTCAAATCACCGGCGCGGGAGATTGTTTCCACGCTGGAAGGGGCGCGGATTCGCGGCGTGCGGCGGGTGGGGAAACACATTGTGTTCGAGCTCAGCCGGCAGCCGGAGAACAGCCGTCAGCCATCAGCCCTCAGCCGTCAGGGCAAAGCTACGGGACGACTGACGGAGAACAGCCGGCAGCGAAAAGGCAGTCGGCAGTCGGCAGTCGTTAGTCGGCAGCAAAAGAACGTGGCCCGCAGCCAGTTCATTGTGCATCTGGGGATGACGGGGCAGCTTCTGGTGGCGCGGCCGGAGGCGGAAGTGGAGCGGCACACGCACGCCATCGTGCGGCTGGAGTCTGGGCAGGAGCTGCGTTTTGTAGATGCGCGGCGCTTTGGGAGGCTCTCGGTGGCCCGCGACGGATTCCAGGCCGCCGGCATCGAGCCCCTGGAAGTGGACTTCGAACTCTTCGCCGGCCTTTTCCGGCGCCGCAAGACGCCCATCAAGAGCGCGCTGCTCAACCAGAAGCTGCTGCGCGGCGTGGGCAACATTTACGCCGACGAGTCGCTGTTCCGCGCTGGAGTGCGTCCGCGGCGGCGTGCGGCGTCGCTCACGCGCGCCGAGCTGCTGCGGTTGCGGGAGACGCTGCAGGAAGTACTGCGTGAGGCCATTGCCGCGGGAGGATCGTCGGTATCCGATTACGTGGACGCGGACGGCGACCGCGGATTCTTTCAGCTCCAGCACCGGGTGTACGGACGAGAGAGCGAGCCCTGCCAGGTGTGCCGATCCCACATCAAGCGCGTGGTCATCTCCGGGCGCAGCGCCCATTACTGCCCGAAGTGCCAGCGATGAAGGAAAGGTCGGGAGCGGCTAGCGTCCCAGCCTAGGCCAGGGCGCGCAGGCGGGCGGTGAGGCGGGACTTGTAGCGGGCGGCGGTGTTGCGGTGGATGACGCCCTTCTGCACCGATTTATCGATGGCGGATATGGTTTTGCCGTAGCTGGCCTGGGCGGCCTTCTTGTCGCCCGACGCTAGCGTCTGGCGGAACCCGCGAATTGCGGTCCGCAAGCGGGAGGCATTGGCGCGGTTGGTGACGGTGCGCTTCGCGGTCTGGCGGGCGCGTTTCAGCGCCGAAAAATGGCTTGCCATGAGTGCTTTGGGCCCC
Source organism: uncultured Terriglobales bacterium (assembly GCA_964644115.1). GTDB lineage: Bacteria > Acidobacteriota > Terriglobia > Terriglobales > Acidobacteriaceae > CAZXVY01. Next base: position 14,701 of record CAZXVY010000012.1, on the reverse strand, counting down.
CTGGGAAAGTCTTGGAAGTGACTCGAATCTAGTATTCTACGGGAACGCTGGAAGGCGGTCAAACCGCGGGGTGCGAAGCGCGGGCGACGGCACAGCAAAAGCAGATCCCTCGCTTCGCTCGGGATGACAATCCTTGAGGGGGGAAGGTGATACGAGGCTGAGGTCGAGAAGGCTGAAATGTTTTCCATTGATCATCTCGGGATTGCGGTGAAGTCGCTGGAGGCGGCGCGCAAGTTCTACGAGAAGCTGGGCATCCAGGCCGAGGGGGAAGAGGAAGTGGCGCATGAGAAGGTGCGCCTAGCCATGTTTCCCGTGGGCGAGAGCCGCATCGAGCTGCTGGAGGCCACGGCAGAGGATTCCGCCATCGCCCGCTTCATCGCCAAGCGCGGCGAAGGGCTGCACCACGTGGCGCTGCGCGTCCCCGACCTGCGGGCGGCGGTGGAGCGTCTGAAGAGGGAAGGCACGCGCTTCGTGTCGGAGGAAATCCAGGTGGGCGCCGGTGGGCACCTGTATGTGTTTGTGCATCCCTCGAGCGCCGGCGGAGTACTGGTGGAACTGTGCGAAGACGCGAAAGATGGCAGTTAGCACTTGGCACTTGGCATTTGGCCATCAACGCAATAGGCTCCGTGGCAAAATGCCAAATGCCAAATGCCAAATGCTAACGGCCAATGATTCAATTCCCCCATGCTTCTGCTGGGTGTTGACACTTCCGGAAAGCAGGGCAGCATCGCGCTAGCGGAGGGCGATGCGGAGAGCTTCGCTGTGCTGGAAGTTGTTTCCCTTGCCGGGGGGACCTTTTCCGCGCAGCTCATCCCCCAGGTGGCGGCGCTGGTGAGCAAACATGGGAAACGCAAGGAAGACCTGGCGGGCTTTGCTGCCGCCAGCGGGCCGGGGTCGTTCACCGGACTGCGCGTGGGGCTGGCGGCGGTGAAGGCGCTGGCGGAAGTGCTGAAGAGGCCCATCGCCGCGGTGTCGGTGCTGGAAGCGATGGCGGCGGTGTCCGGGCGCAGGGGCCGGGTGCTGGCGGCGCTGGATGCCTCGCGTCAGGAAGTTTTTGCGGGCGAGTACGAGGTGGGGCCGGAGCCGCGACTGATTTCCGAATCGTTGCTCACGCAGGAGGAATTTGTGGCGCGCGCCGGCTCCGGCGCGGACATTCCCGTGGTGACCTGCGACGACACGATCGCGGGACTGCTTGCAGCTCGCGGCATTGCCGCCACCCAGATCGAGCGGCCGCGCAGCGACGCCATCGCCCGCCTCGGGCTGCGCAAAATCCTGGCCGGGCAGACGGTTTCGGCGGAAGCGCTGGACGCGAACTACATAAGGCGGCCGGATGCGGAGATTTCCTCGCGGCCTTGAGCGCAGTGCGTTTCGCGGCGCCCTCCTGTTGCCTCCTCGCGATTAGTGTGAACGAGAAACGAGAAACGAGAAACCCTCTTGACCATTCGCCCCGCCACGCCCGCTGACGTCGCCAGCCTGCTCGCCCTGGAGCGGCACTCGCTGACCGCTGCGCACTGGGCGGAGGCCGATTACCAGCGGCTGTTCTTGTCCGACGCCCCGCCGCGGCTGGCGCTGGTGCTGGAGGAAGCGGAGATGGTGGCGTTCATCGTGGCCCGGGGGGCGGGCGCGGAGTGGGAGATCGAGAACGTAGCAGTGGCGGGCGCGGCGCGGCGCCGCGGACTGGGGACGCGGTTACTGGGAGAGCTGCTGAAGCGGTTGCGGGCGCGGGGAGCGGAGAGCGTTTTTCTCGAAGTCCGCGAATCGAACCATGGGGCGCGGGCGCTCTACGAGAAGTGGGGGTTTGTGGAAAACGGCCGGCGGGCGGCCTATTATCGCGCTCCCGACGAAGACGCCATCCTCTATCGCCTGACTTTTCCGTAGGTTACAAAAAGGCTAAAAAATGATTGCTGGCCGGGGGGCGCTGTGCTAGTTTGTAGCTCCCAATTGCGCACGGAGGTCTGCAAAAATTGCCAGATCTACGAGACCAAATCATGGCCAGCAGTAATGAATTCCGGAAGCTGGCCGAGGAACACACACAGCACGCTCAACGCCTCGAAAGACTGGTCCAGAAACGCTACCTCACGGAAGAGGAAAAGCTGGAAGAGGTGCGGCTGAAGAAGCTGAAGCTGCGGCTGAAGGACCAGATGGAAATGATCGAACAGCAGTACCGCCGCGAGCATCGCGTCGCGGTCTAGTTTCCGCAGTATCCTTCCCCTGCCGTCCGGCAGGGGTTTTCTTTTCCCGTTATAATCACCGCCTACCCATGGTGCGGGACGGCTACTATTACGCTTGCGGGATGGTTGTAGCGGCATTGGCAATCGGGTGGCTGGCGGGTGTGTGGTTTGCGCTGGCGCCCCTGGTGCTGGCGGTGTTTTTCCTGCAGTTCTTCCGCGACCCGGAGCGCGCCATCCCCAGCTTTGCCGGGGCCATCGTCTCGCCCGCCGACGGCAAGGTCACCGACATCTCCACCGTGTACGTGAAGGGGACGCCGCACACCCGCATCAGCATCTTCCTGAGCATCTTCGACGTGCACGTGAACCGCTCCCCCATAGGCGGGGTGGTGAAGGCGGCCGAGTACCGGCGGGGCAAGTTCGGGAACGCCATGGACGCGGCCAGCGCCGATCACAACGAGCAAAACATCGTCACCGTCGAGGGTGAGGGGCAGACGGTGGTCTTCAAGCAGATCGCCGGCTTGCTGGCGCGGCGCATCGTTTTTACCAAGGCGGTGGGCGACCCGGTGGCGCGCGGCGAACGCGTGGGCCTGATCAAGTTCGGCTCGCGGGTGGACGTGCTGCTGCGGCCGGAAGTGCTGCTGCATGTGAAGATTGGCGACCACGTCCGCGGGGGCGCCGACGTGCTGGCCGTGGGGCCGGCCGGCGCTCCAGCCGCGGAACTGATGGCCGCGGAGGTTGGGCGTGGCTGACGACGGTCCCAATCCGCTGGAAGGGCAGGCAAGGCGCCGCCGTCCGCGCAAGGGCATGTCGCTTTTGCCCGGATTGTTCACCACCGCCAACCTGGCCCTGGGCTACTACGCCATCTCGCAGGTCATGCAGGGGTCGGCGGAAGCGCCCCAGCACTTCGACCAGGCAGCGAAAGCCATCGGCCTGGCGGTGTTGTGCGACGGACTCGACGGCCGCATAGCCCGCATGACCAACACCACCAGTGAGTTCGGCAAGCAACTCGACTCGCTGGCCGACGCCATCACCTTCGGAGTTGCGCCCGCCATCCTGGCCTGGAACTGGGGCTTCCGCGAGCTGCCCGCCGCCCTGATGGGCGACTTTCGCACCCGCCTGATCCAGCTTGGCGCCATCGCCACGTTCCTGTTCCTGACCGCGGGCGTGGCCCGCTTGGCGCGCTTCAACATCCAGACCAATCCTCAGCCTTCGAACCCCGGCCATCCCAGCAAGAAGTATTTTGTGGGCATGCCCATTCCCGCGGGAGCCGGGGTGATCGCTTCGGTGGTGCATCTGGGGGGAGGCCGGCCCATGAGCGATGGGTGGCTCTCAGGGCTGTGGCTGGCGCTCACGCTGGCCACCGCGTTCCTGATGGCCAGCACCTGGCGCTTCTACAGCTTCAAGGACATCAACCTGCGCCAGCAGCATCCCTTCCGGATCATCATCCTGATCGGCGGGCTGATTGCATCGCTGTGGTACTTCTCGGGCTACGCGCTGTTCCTGATGGCCATGGCCTACATGTTCTCAGGCGTGCTGTGGCGCCTGCTCTTCCTGGTGCGCAAGTCCGGGAGCCCGCCGGCCGGGCCGCCCACGGCCACCAGCCTGCCCGAAGGCCTTCCGGCCTCGCCCGGACAATGAGCGGCAAAGTGTACCGTCTGGCCATTGTCGGCGCGGGCAGCCTGAAGGGCAGAGAGTTGAAGGACGTCCTGGAGCAGCGCAGCTTCCCGGCGCTCGACATCAAGCTGCTGGACGACGACGAACTGCAGGGCCAGCTCGAGTCGGTGAGCGAGGAAGCCACCTTCATCCAGAGCGTGCAGCCGGAACACTTCGAGAACGTGGACTTCGCGTTCTTCGCGTCCGACGAAGGCTTTACCCGCAAGCACTGGAGGGTGGCGCGCAATGCCGGGTGCAGCGTGGTGGACCTCTCCTGCGCGCTGGAGAACGAGGCCGCTATTCCGGTGCGCTCGCCGTGGGTGGAGCAGGAACTGCTGCAAGGGGCCAAGCCTTCGGCGGAAAACCTGGAAGCCACGTCGGCGGTGGTGGCGCATCCCGCCGCGGTGGTGCTGGCCTTGCTGCTGCTGCGGGCGCGCCAGGCGGGCCCGGTGCGGTCCACCGCGGTCACCGCCTTTGAACCCGCTTCCGAGCGCGGCAAGCGCGGCCTGGACGAACTGCACGAGCAGACCTTGAACCTGCTCTCCTTTCACGATTTGCCGCGCGCCGTCTTTGACACGCAGGTAGCCTTCAACCTCATCTCCCGCTACGGCGCGAGTTCGCAGCCCGCTTTGCGGGAAGTGGAAGACCGCATCCGCCGGCACTTTGAGCTCATCACCGGGGGCGCGGTGCCCGTACCCTCGCTGGTGCTGGCCCAGGCTCCCATCTTCCACGCCCACATCTTCTCCCTGTACATTGAGCTGGAGAAGCCGGTGGGCGAAGCCGAGTTTGCGGAAGCGCTCTCCGGCCGGCATGTCAGCATCACCCCGGCCGGGGCCGGGGAGGAGGCGCCGTCGAACTTGAGCGCAGCCGGGCAGGAACAGGTTCAGGTTGCGGTGCGGCGCGACCCCCGGAACGCCAGCGGCATGTGGCTGTGGGCCGCGGCCGACAACCTGCGCATCGCCGCCCTCAATGCCGTGGACTGCGCTTCTTCGCTGGCGCTGGTGCGCGCCGGAGGAACCATCCAGTGAGGCGCGGCGCGGGCGCGCTGCTGGCGCTGGCTGCTCTCGCACTGCTGGTCTGCGGATGCGGATACCGCGCCGCCGGACGCGCCTCGCGGCTGCCCGCGGAACTGCGTACCATCGCCGTGCCCGGATTCGTGAACCAGACCCAGACCTTCCGCATCGAGCAGCAGCTCACCGCCGCGGTGGTGCGGGAATTCATCAGCCGCACCCAGTACCGCATCGCCCACGAAGAAGGCGACTCCGCCGACGCCGTCCTGCGGGGCACCGTGCTCTCCGCCGAACTCGCGCCCGCGACCTACGACTCGGAAACCGGGCGCGCTTCCTCTGCCCTGGTCACGGTGACGCTGAAGGTTTCCCTGGTGGACCGCAACGGCAAAGTCCTGTACGAGAACCGCAATTACGTTTTCCGGCAGCAGTATCAGGTGTCGCGGGAGATTTCCAGCTTCTTCGAGGAGGAGTCGCCGGCGCTGGAGCGCCTGGCGCAGGACTTCGCGCGCACCCTGGTGAGCAACATCGTGGAGGCGTACTGATGCGTTCCTTCGCGGCGTCGGACCGCTTCGCCGAGGAAGTCAAAACGCGCAAGCTCAAGCCGGCGTACGTGCTGGTGGGCGACGAAGCCTTCTTCCGCAATCGCTGCCGCGCCGCTATCCTCGAGCATCTGGTTGCGCCCGATCTCTACGAGTTCAGCGTGCACGAGGTGGACCTGGCTTCCAGCAGCGTCGCCGAACTGCTGGACCGCGCGCGCACGCCCTCGCTGATGGCGCCCTTCCAGGTGTTCTTCATTCGCAACCTGAAGACGCTCTACGGGCGCGGCTCGCACAAGGAGGAGTTCGACGCCATTGAAAAATATGTGAAGCGTCCCAATCCCGGCGCGCTGCTGGTCTTCGTCGCCGACCACATCAGCATTCCCGCCGACGCCCGCCGCATGGAACTCAACGACCGCGACCGCTACGAGCGCATCCGCGATACCCTGGGCGAGTTCTGCGGCATGGTGGAACTGGCGCGCGTGGAAGAAGGCGATGGCGTGAAGTGGGTGCTGGAAACGGCGGCCGCGCAGGCCGCCAAGGTCGAGCCCGACGCCGCCCGCGAACTGGTGGACGCCCTGGGCGCCGACATGATGATGATTGCCGGCGAACTGGAGAAGCTCCTGCTTTACGTGGGTGAGAAGAAACGCATCACCTTGGGCGACGTCGAAACCATGGTGCTGGCCGCCAAGCAGCGCTCGCTGTATGAGCTCACCGACGCCATCTCCGCCGGCGACCGCCCCAAGGCGCTGGCCGTGCTGGATGCGCTGCTGGCCAGCGGCGACGGCGACGAGGCCGCCATCGGGCATCTCTATATGCTGGCCCGGACTTTCCGACAGATGCTGATCGTGCTGGAGAAGAACGTGCGCGACTCGCGCGCCATCTGGCAGGCGCTGTGGCAGGGCTTTCGCGTACCGCCGTTCGCCGCCGACGACCTCATCCGCCAGGCGCGCCGCTACAAGTCAAAACGCGAACTTACGCGCGCAATTCGTCTGGTGGCGCGGGCTGATTTGGCGATACGGTCGAGCCCTCCCAGCAAGCGGCTGGTGCTCGAGCAGTTGATCCTCGACCTGACCGCGCCGGCGAAGGTCGAGGGGCCGGCGTGGCAGCAGGAAGAATTGCCAGTGTAGTTTCTCGTTGTTGGTTTCTGGTTTTTCGTTCGTGACTTCCGCCTTCCGCTTATCACCAGAGAGCGGTGCTGGGAACGAGAAACGAGAAACCAGAAACGAAAAACTGTTACCGCTTTTCTCCCAAGTACTCTTCGACAACCCTTTTCCAGCTTCCTTGGGCGCGGAGGATGAACTCGACGGCGTCGCGGACGGCGCCCGAGCCGCCGCGGTGCGGGGTGACGAAGTGGGCAGCGCGCTTCACTTCGTCGCGGGCGCTGGCCACGGCGATGGCCAGACCGCAGCGGCGCATTACCGGCAGGTCAATGATGTCGTCACCGACGTAGGCGGCCTGCTCGTCGCGCAGATTTTCCCTGCACAGGATTTCTTCCAGTGCGCGGACCTTGTCGGCGGCGCCCTGGTGGACGTGGTCGAGCCGCAGGTCGCGGGCGCGCAAGGCCACGGTCTCGGAGATGCGCTTGGTGATGACGCCCGTCTTCAAGCCGCCCAGACGGGCGAGCGAGATGGCGGTGCCGTCGTGGGCGTTGAAGCCCTTGGCTTCGATCATGGTGTTGCTGGAGATGGCGAAGCCGCCGGCGTCGGCGCGCTCGGCGGCTTGCGAGGCCGTGGACTGCTGGGCTCCCGCCGGAGCAGGGAAGAGCCAGATGCTGCCGTCGGTCATGACGCCGTCCACGTCGAGCAGGAGAAGCTTGATCTTTTTGGCGCGGGCTTTGGCGGCGGCTTTCGGCATGGCGGGATTGTAAATCAGCGGTCAGCAGTCAGCACTCAGCCGTTCAGCAATAAGCAATAAGCAGTAAGCAATAAGCAGTATGCGCTGCTTGCTTGTTACAGAGGCACAGAGGCACCGAGAAAACCAAAGATGGGGTTGGGAGCAGTTAGAATCGAAGGCTGTGCCGGTTCAGCCGCAGCTCAAGGATTTGATTCGCTGCCCGAAGTGCCAGGGCGCCGAGATCATCTATTCCTGCGAGCCCAAGTGTTGCTTTAACCACGTTTGCGCCGACTGCCGCTCGACCTTCGAGATCAACACCCAGAAGACCGGCCGCTTTGACCAGGAAACGCCGGTTGAAGCTCGCGAGCCGGAGTCGGGCGACCCCACAACCGGTTGCGTCGCCTGCGAGAGCCTGAAGGTTGCTGTACTCAGCGTGAGCGAAGCCGAGACCCTGATGCTGTGCGCGAATTGCCGGGCGGTGCTGCGGTTGGCGATTGAAGAGTTCGTGCCGGGAAACTTCTAGCCGCCGAGCTGCGCTCGGCCGGGCAGCCGAGGGGGGCTGCCCCTACACGGGTTTTCCAAGGCGAAGAATTTGCGAACAAGCCAACAAGCCGGGCTAGAATGCCACATGGCCTCTGAAGTTCCGGGCGCGCTGGCGTGGGCACATCCGGTAGTTCGCGACTGGTTCATCGGCCGCTTCGGAACGCCCACCGAGCCTCAAGAGCAGGGCTGGCCGCACATCCTCGCGGGTAAAGCCACACTCATCTGTTCGCCCACGGGCTCGGGGAAGACGCTCGCGGCCTTTCTCGCCTGCATTGACCGCCTGGTCCGCAAAGCGCTGGCCGGAGACTTGCGCGACCGCACCGAAGTCCTCTACGTTTCTCCGCTGAAGGCGCTGGGCAACGACATCCAGAAAAATCTGGAGACGCCGCTGGGGGAAATCCTTCAGCTAGCGGGTGAGCGCGGGCTGCTGATGCCCGTGATCCGCACCGCAGTGCGTACCGGGGACACGCTGATGCGCGAGCGCCGGGAGATGCTGCGGCGGC